>NZ_JAYSFE010000032.1:0-39158 GCF_041913585.1 Allostella sp. | reverse complement strand
TGCGCCGCCCCGAAGGCGACGAAGGCACCGACGTCGAAGCTGCGGACGCGGATGATGTCGATTTCCGGCCGGTTGGTCTTGAAGCGGAGCTGGCGGTCGTCCGGATCGTCGAACGCCGGCTCCGGCTCGATCCCGGCACGGCGCACCAGGGGCATCACCTCCTTGAGGATGCGGCCCTTGGGCAGCGCGAGCACGAGAACGTCGTTCGCGGGCAATGGTGGCTCCCTGAAACGGAACTGGGCATTCCGGCCGGCATCGCCGGCCGGCCGCTCAACGGTCTTCGAGCGGGTGCGACGGCCGCCACTGCGTGGGCCATGGCTCGTCGAGGTCCTGTAGATGGCACAGGATGCGGTCCGCTTCCAGCCGGATCGTGCCGCCGCCGGCGAACTCGAGATGAATCGCGCCCTCGACCGGATGCATCGCCAGGAGCGACAGCAGCGCGTCGCGCTGCGAGCGGTCGATGCCGCGATGGCGGACCGCCGTCACCCCGTCGATGCAGACGCCGGAATGGATGCGCTCCAGGGGCGCCCCGTCGCGGTCCTGGCAGCCCTCCCAGCAGAAGCGGCTCGCCACCAGCAGGAAGCGACGCCCCTCCCGGTCCCAGGTCATGTCCGCGATGCCGACGATCGCGTCCTGGAGGCAGGCCGAAACCACGGCCAGGTCCTCGGCGTCGACGGCGCGCAGCTTGAGCTTCGCCATGTCGCTTCTCCCCCCGCTCGTCCTCCCCGGCGCCCGGCCGGCCCGGCGCGGTCTACGAATCCCGGAGGCGCTCCACCTCTGCACCGCAGGCGGCCAGCTTCTCCTCCAGCCGCTCGTAGCCGCGATCGAGGTGGTAGACGCGATTGAGGATCGTCTCGCCCTCCGCCGCCAGACCCGCCAGGACCAGCGAGACCGAGGCGCGGAGGTCGGTCGCCATCACCGGGGCGCCGGTCAGCTTCGGCACGCCGCGGACCAGCGCCGTCGCCTGGTGGACGTTGATGTTGGCACCCATGCGCATCAGTTCGGGGACGTGCATGAAGCGGTTCTCGAAGATCGTCTCGGTGATCATCGCCGCACCGCCCGCCGTCGTCATCAGCGCCATGAGCTGGGCCTGCAGGTCGGTCGGGAAGCCGGGGAACGGCTCCGTCATCACGTCGATGCCGGTCAGCCGCCCGTTGGTCCGGCGGACATGGAGGCCGCGTTCGGTCTGCCGCACCGTGACCCCGGCCGGCGCCAGGGCGTCGGCCACCGCCGCCACCAGGTCGAGCCGGGCACCGACGAGCTCGACGTCGCCGTCGGTGATGGCGACCGCCATCATGTAGGTGCCGGTCTCGATGCGGTCGGGAATGACGGTGTGCGCGGCACCGCCCAGCCGGTCGCGGCCGCGGATGCGGATGCGGTCCGTGCCGGCCCCTTCGATGTCGGCCCCCATGGCGGTCAGGCAGTGCGCGAGATCGACGATCTCGGGCTCGCGGGCGGCGTTGACCAGGATGGTCTCGCCCTTGGCCAGCGCGGCCGCCATCATCAGGTTCTCGGTCGCACCGACCGAGACGAAGGGGAAGACGATCTCCGCCCCGATCAGCCCGCCCGGCGCCGTCGCCTCGATGTAGCCACCGGTCAGCTCGACCCTGGCACCGAGGCGCTCCAGGCCCTTGAGGTGAAGGTCGACCGGCCGCGTGCCGATCGAGCAGCCGCCCGGCAGCGACACCCGGGCCCGCCCCTCGCGGGCGACCAGCGGCCCCAGCACCAGGACCGAGGCCCGCATCTTGCGGACGAGGTCGTAGGGCGCGGTGGTGTTGGTGATCCGGTCCGCCTTCAGCGCCATCACCCGGCCGGTGTGGCCGCCACCGGCCGCCCCGTCGATGCCGACCGAGACCCCGTGCTGGGCGAGCAGGCTCGCCATGGTGGCCGTGTCGGCGAGGTGCGGCACGCCGGACAGCGTCAGCGTCCCGTCGGTCAGCAGGGCGGCCGCCATCAGTGGCAGGGTCGCGTTCTTGGCGCCGCTGATCGGCAGGGTGCCGCGCAGCGGGCGCCCGCCGCGGATGCGGATCTTGTCCATGGACGGCTGCAACCTCGCGTCGGGTTCGGCGCCGCGATCGCAGAGGATCGACGGCGCGGGAACGGCGGAATCGAACATATATCGGAGCTTCATCCGTGAAAATGAACCCCGCCTTCGTGGCGGGGATTGGACGGGGATGGGGCCGCCGGGGTCGCGGCGGAGGCGCTTCAGAGGCGCGGCAGGGTGACCCCGCGCTGCCCCATGTATTTGCCGGCGCGGTCGGCGTAGGAGGTCTCGGGCGGGCCCGCCCCCTGGAAGAAGAGGAATTGGCAGATCCCCTCGCCGGCATAGATCCTGGCCGGCAGGGGCGTCGTGTTGGAAATCTCGATCGTGACGTGGCCCTCCCACTCCGGCTCGAGCGGGGTGACGTTGACGATGATGCCGCAGCGGGCATAGGTCGACTTGCCGAGGCAGACCACCAGGATGTCGCGCGGGACGCGGAAATACTCGATCGTGCGCGCGAGCGCGAAGCTGTTGGGCGGCACGATGCAGACGTCGAGCTCGCGGTCGACGAAGCTGGTCGGCGAGAAGTCCTTGGGGTCGACGATGGCGTTGTCGACGTTGGTGAAGATCTTGAATTCCCGCGACACCCGGGCGTCGTAGCCATAGGACGAGAGCCCGTAGGAGATCACGCCCTCGCGCGTCTGGCGCTCGACGAAGGGCTCGATCATGCCCTTGCCGGCCATCTCGCGGATCCAGGTGTCGGGCATCACGGGCATGGCGAATCCGGGGCGCCGGTTGCGGGTCTGACCTTCTAGTCCATCGCCGGGCGATCGGGAAGCGCGGCCGGCACGCTGTCCGCCGGTGCCGCATCCGGTGGCGGCCCGGCCTCCTGCGCGGCACGGGCGCGGCCCTGCGCCTTGCGCCGTCGGAGGTTCTCGCGCAGCGCCGCCGCCAGCCGTTCGTCGTCCTTCGCCATCGCCACTCCTTGGATACGTCGCCCGCCGGCGCTAGCATCGCCGCCCCGCCAGGAGGAACGCCCCCCATGCTGAAGATTCTCGGCCGCAAGACCTCGTCCAACGTCCAGAAGGTGCTCTGGCTCTGCAGCGAGATCGGGCTGCCCTACCAGCGCGAGGATATCGGCGGCCCGTTCGGACGCAACCGCGAGCCCGCCTATCTCGCCCTCAATCCCAACGGCCTCGTCCCGACGATCGACGACGACGGGTTCGTGCTGTGGGAGTCGCACGCGATCATGCGCTATCTCGCCGCCAAGCACGGCGCCGAGGCGCTGTGGCCGACCGACCTGCGCGCCCGCGCCGACATCGACCGCTGGATGGACTGGGGCGCGACCGTGATCGGACCGGCGATCACGCCGATGTTCCTGCAGCTCGTGCGCACGCCCAAGCCCGACCAGGACCCGAAGGCGATCGAAGCCTCGCGGCAGCGGACGGCCGATGCGCTGACGCTCCTCGACCGCCAGCTCGCGGACCGTCCCTACCTCGCCGGCGACCATCTGACGCTGGCCGACATTCCCTCCGGCATCCAGACCTACCGCTGGTTCCAGTTCCCGGTCGAGCGCCCCGACCTGCCCAACCTGAAGGCCTGGTACGAGCGCCTCGGTCAGCGCCCGGCCTATCGCGAGCACGTCATGAACCCGCTCGTCTGAGCCCCGCTACGTCCGGGCCGGCGGAATATTCCCGACCGGCCCGGAACTTTCGCGCCGCCGCCCGGTTGCCCTCGTGGAGCGGCATTGCGGGAGGCGGAGGATGCAGACGGATGCGGCGCAGACGGCGGTTTCGGCGCAACCCGTGCGGTACATCCGGATCGGCGACGCGGCCGAGGACGATGCCGCAGCCGCCGTCCGGTGTTATCCGGTCCTCTTCGAGGACGGACGCATCCGGATCCTGACCGACGGCATCGACCGCAACACCGCCGCCCGGGCCCTCGCGGTGGCACGGATCGCGCGGCGCCGGATCCACCTCGTCGTCGGTCGCCCGGTCGGAATCGCGGCGGACGGTTCCCCCATGCTGGCGATCGGCTTCCAGCTTCCCCTCTTCGCCTACACGATCGACGACGTGGAACTCGCACCCGCGCCGGTCCCGGAACGCCCGGCCTTCGGCCGGCCGGCCGACGACCGGATGGTGGCATAGCCGATAGCGGTTGCGTCGCCGCTCGGGCGGCGGTCAGATGCGGCCCGGGGGAGTGCCCGGGAGAAGGCATCTGGTTCCGCTGCTGATCGCCGTCGACTGGGGAACGTCGTCCCTGCGCGCCTATCTGCTGGGGCGCGGCGGGGCCGTCCTCGAACGACAGGAACTTCCCCAGGGCATCCTCACGGTCGGCGATCGGCGCTTCGCCGAGACGCTCGGTTCCGCCTGCCGGCCGTGGCTCGACCGGCACGGCCCGCTGCCGGCGGTGCTGTCGGGCATGATCGGCAGCCGTCAGGGCTGGATCGAGGCGCCCTATGTTCCCTGCCCGGCCGGACTGGACGAGCTGTGCCGCAATCTGGTGACGCTGCCGCTCGCGGGCTTCGGCCAGGCCCGCCTCGTGCCGGGCGTGAGTGCCCGGCAGGACGGCGTGCCGGAGGTGATGCGCGGCGAGGAATGCCAGATCGTGGGCGCGCTCGCCGCCCTCGGACGCGACCAGGGCCGGCTGGTGCTGCCCGGCACCCACTCCAAGCATGTCGAGGTCGGCGCCGGCCGCATCCTCGGCTTCCGCACCTTCATGACGGGCGAGGCGTTCGCCGCCCTGCGCCAGCACACGATCCTCGGCCGCATGATGGCGGGCGAGGGAACCGGGGCCGGATTCGACCGCGGCGTCGTCGAATCGCGCGGACGGCCCCTGCTGCACGCGATCTTCGGCGCCCGCACCCTGCGGCTCATGGACGAACTGCCCGAAGCCGAGGCCGCCGACTACCTGTCCGGGCTCCTGATCGGCAGCGAACTCGCGGCGCTCGACCATGGCGAACCCGTGGTGCTGGTCGGTGCCGATGCGCTCGTCGCCCGCTATCGCCGGGCGGCCGCCGGCCTCGGCATCGCGACCGAGACCGTCCCGGCCGACTGCATCCGGCTCGGACATCTCGCCATCGCCCGGCGCGCCGGGCTCGTCGCCGCCTGACCGGGCCGCCCCGGAGCCGGGCCACGACAAGGAACGAGGAACGCCAGCCGATGCCGCCGACCTTCGAAACCGCCTTCGCCCGCTGCCCGCTCGTCGCCATCCTGCGCGGCATCCGGCCCGAGGAGGCGGTGGCGATCGGCAGCGCGCTGGTCGAGGCGGGATTCACCCTGATCGAGGTCCCGCTCAACTCGCCCGAGCCGCTCGATTCGATCGGGCGCCTCGCCGCCGCCTTCGCCGAGCAGGCCGTGGTCGGCGCCGGCACCGTCGTCCGCCCGGCCGAGGTCGCGGCGGTGCATGCCCGCGGCGCGCGGCTGATCGTCAGCCCGCACTGCGACCCGGCGGTGATCGCCGCCGCCCGGCGCCGCCGCATGACCGTCGTCCCGGGCGCCTTCACCCCGACCGAGACCTTCGCCGCGCTCGCCGCCGGGGCCGATGCCGTCAAGCTCTTCCCGGCCGAGGTCCTGACGCCGACCGGGGTCAAGGCGATGACGGCGGTGCTGCCGCCCGGCACCCGGCTGCTGCCGGTCGGCGGCATCGAGGCCGGCAACATCGCGGCCTACCGGCGGGCCGGGGCGGCGGGCTTCGGCCTCGGCTCGTCGCTCTACCGGCCGGGCGACACTCCCGAGACGGTCGCCCGCAAGGCGAGAGACCTGCTGGCCGCATGGGGCGCCGCATGACCGGCCGCCAACTCGCCCATGGCGGGAGCCGGCATTTCCTATAGATTGCAGCGGACCTAGCGCCCGCGCCGAGACGATCGGGACCATGTATCCTGCGCCGTCCACCCTCGATCCGAGCCGGCGTCCGGCGAAAGCCGCGGGCGCGGCGATGCGGCGACCGGCCCACGGCGCCCGGGCGTGGGCGGCCCTGGCGCTGCTCGGCGGCGCCTGCTTCCTGCTGGCGCTCGCCTGCATGCACCTCGCCCGGATGCCGGGGAACGGCGTCGCGCCGTGGCTGGGCAATGCGCTCGCGGTCGGCACGATGCTGTCCTGGCCGGCCGCCCGACGACCGGCGGGTCTCGCGGCCGTCGCCGCAGCGGTCTTCGCGGCCCAGTTCGTCATCGGCGCCGCCCCTGCCGTCGCCGCAGGCATCGCCCTCGCCCATCTCTTCGAAGTCTGGGTCGCGCTCGCGCTGGCCGGCCGCATCGGCGGCGGCGATGCATCGCTCATGCGCCGGAACCTGGGCGCCCTCCTGGCAGCCGGCCTCGTCGCCCCCGGTCTGGCCGCACCGGCGGGCGCCGCCGTCGCCGCCTGGGCGACGGGCACCCCCTTCGACGATCGCGTCGTCTCCTGGTGGGTCGGGTCGGCCCTCGGCGCAGCCCTCGTCCTCCCGGTCGCCCTCACCGTCAGCCGCCGGGCGATCGCCCGCGCCGCCCGCCATCCCGACCGGCTCTGGCTCGGGCTGCACGCCGCCCTGGCCCTGGGGACCGTGGCGGTGGCGCTGACCCAGGTCCGCTACCCGTTCGTCCTCGTCCCGTTGCCCCTGCTCCTGGCCGCGGTCCGGCTCGACGCCTTCCGGACCGCCGTCGTGTCGACCCTGACGGTGGCCGCGCTCGTCGCCGCCGTCGCCATCGGCACGCCCGGGTTCGGCCCGGCCGAATTCGCCATCGAGGCGCAGCTGGCGGCCGCGCTGGCGATCCTCGGCCCGTTCACCGTCGCCGTCCTGCGCGACGGCCTGATCGCCAGCGAGTCCCGGTTCCGCCGCGCCATGGACGATTCGGCAATCGGCATGGCGCTGGTCCAGCCCGACGGGCGCTTCCTTCGGGTGAACGCCGCCGTCGGCCGGCTGCTCGGCGACGATCCGGACCGGCTGGCCGGGCGTTCGTTCCGCGACGTCCTGCACCCGGACGACATCGGCCGCGTCCTCGCCCGCCTGCCGGCGCTGGTCGCGGGGCAGGACACGGCCGATCGCCTGGAGGTGCGCTGCGTGCGGCGCGACGGCACGGCGTTCTGGGCGCTGCTGGCGCTCTCGCTCGTCCAGGACGAGGCGAGCGGCGAGCCGCGGCACTTCATCGCCCAGATCGAGGACATCGACGACCGCCGCCGCGGCGAGGAGCGTCTGCGCGTCAGCGAGAGCCGATGGCATTTCGCGCTGGAAAGCGCCGGCCAGGGCGTCTGGGACCACGACCTCGAGGCCGGGACCGCCTATCACTCGCCGACCTGGAAAGCGATGCTGGGCCTCGACCCCGACGGGATCGGAACCGACATCCACGCCTGGGAAGATCTGATCCACCCGGACGACCGGGCCCGCGTCCTCGATCTCGACCGGCGCTGCCGGACCGGCGAGATCTCGGTGCGCGAGGCGGAGTACCGGCTGCGCCACGCCGACGGCCACTGGATCTGGGTCCATGACCGCGGCCGGGTCATCGAACGGGCGGCCGACGGCCGGGCGCGGCGCATGATCGGCACCCACACCGACATCACCCCGCGCAAACAGGCCGAGGCGGCATTCCAGCGGCTCGCCGAGCGCACCCAGCTCGCCGTCGAGGCGGCGGGACTGGGCATCTGGGAGCTGGACGTGCGGTCGGGCGCCGTCGCCTGGGACCAGCGCATGCACGCGATCTACGGCACCGATCCCGCCACCTTCGGCGCCACCCGCGCCGACTGGGAACGCTGCCTGCATCCCGACGACCTGCCGCGCGTGCGGCGCGAGCTCGATCAGGCGCTGGCCCGCGAAGAGGAGTTCGACACCGAGTTCCGCATCCTGCGGCCGGACGGTTCGACCCGCCATCTCGGCATCCTCGGACGCATCGCGCCGGAGCGCGACGGCCGCAGCCTTCGTCTCATCGGCACCCACCGCGACGTGACGGACCAGCGCCGGCTGACCGAAGCGCTGTTCGAGGAGAAGGAGCGGCTGCGCATCACCCTCTACTCGATCGGCGATGCGGTCATCTGCACCGACGCCGCCTCGCGCGTCACCTTCATGAACCCGATCGCCGAGCAGATGACCGGCTGGCCGATGGGCGAGGCCGACCGGCGACCGCTGGACGAGGTGTTCCGCCTCGTCGACGAGCACACGGGCGAGCCGGTCGCCAGCCCGGTCGAGGAGTGCCTGCGCCACATGCGGCCGTTCTACCTGCAGGACGGGGCGGTGCTGGTCAGCCGCGACGGCAGCCGCATGAACGTGCAGGATTCGGCGGCTCCGGTCAGGACCGCCTCGGGCGAGATCATCGGCGCAGTGCTGGTCTTCCAGGACATCACCCGCGCCCACGAGCTGCAGAAGCAGCTCACCCACTCGGCGCTCCACGACGCACTGACCGGGCTGCCGAACCGGTCGGCCTTCGAGCTGGCGCTCCAGGAGGCCCGTCGCAAGGTCGCGGGCAGCGAACGCGCGACGCTGTGCTTCCTCGACCTCGACCGCTTCAAGGTCGTGAACGACAGCGCCGGCCATGCCGCCGGCGACACCCTGCTGCGGCTGGTCGCCCGCACCATCAAGGCGATGGTGCGGCCGAACGACGTGGTCGCGCGCCTCGGCGGCGACGAGTTCGGCATCCTGCTGCGCGACTGCGGCGTCGACGAGGGGCAGACCATCGCCCAGCGCGTCATCGAGGCGGTGAAGACGGTGCGGTTCCCGTGGGAGGGCCGCAGCTACGACGTCGGCGCCAGCATCGGCATGACCGAGATCAGCGACCGCTCGCGCTCCTACGAGGACCTGCTGAAGGAGGCCGACGTCGCCTGCTACGCCGCCAAGGCCGGCGGCCGCAACCGGCTGTCGGTCTATGTCGCGGGCGAAGGCGACGCCGAGCGCTACCACCGCGACATCCAGGTCGCGTCCGGCATCCGCTCCGCCATCGAGGCCAACCGGTTCCGCCTCTACGCCCAGGAAATCCGCGACCTGCGGCCGGGAGCCGGCAAGCATCGGCACTACGAGATCCTGCTGCGGCTGATGGACGAGAATGGCGAACTGACCAGTCCCGCCGCCTTCATCCCCGCCGCCGAGCGCTACGACCTGATGGGCTCGATCGACCGCTGGGTGATCTCCGCCATCCTGCGCGAGCACCGGGAGGGCATGATCGCGCATCCGGAAGTGTCGCTCGCCATCAACCTGTCGGCCAACTCGCTGAGCGACCCGCTGCTCTGGCCGTTCGTCCTCGAGGAGATCCGCAGCTCGGGCATCGCCGCCGACCGGCTCCATTTCGAGATCACCGAGACCGCGATCATCAACAACTTCGCCATCGCCTCGCAGTTCGTGACGGCGATCCGGGCGGCGGGCGCCCGCGTCGTCCTCGACGATTTCGGCAGCGGCCTCTCGTCCTTCGCCTACCTCAAGCAGTTCGAGGTCGACCACATGAAGATCGACGGTGCCTTCGTCCGCACCCTGCGGACCAGCACCGTCGATCGGCGCATCGTCGAATCGATCAACGACGTCGGCCATGCGCTCGGCATCACCACGGTCGCCGAATGCGTCGAGGACGAGGCGACGCTGGAGGAGGTCCGCCGCATCGGCGTCGACATGGCCCAGGGCTACTATCTCGGCACGCCGCAGCCGCTCGACGAGCTGTTCGGCGGGACGGCCGGGCGCCGACCGCACTAGACGCCGCCGCGAGCGGGCCGGACCGATGCCAGGCGCCGTCCGGCCATGGGACCCCCGTCCGGCACTGGCCCTGTCGGGCGTGCTGCTGATCGCCGCCGCCCTCCGGCTGGCGTTCCTCGACCAGAACGGCTTCGGCACGCTCTACTACGCCGCCGCCGTGCGCAGCATGGCCGCCGGCGGGCACAATTTCTTCTTCGCTGCCTTCGACCCCGCCGGTTTCCTCGCCATCGACAAGCCGCCGCTCGCCTTCTGGGCGCAGGTGGCGAGCGTCCGCCTGCTCGGCTATGGCGGGCTGGCGCTCCACCTGCCGCAGGTGCTGGAGGGGGTGGCCGCGGTGGCGCTGCTGCACTATCTGGTCGCACGCCGCTTCGGCCGGCCGGCGGGGCTCCTGGCCGCCCTCTTCCTCGCCCTGACGCCGATCAGCGTCGCCGTCGACCGGTCGAACAACACCGACGCCTGCCTGGTGCTGGCGCAGCTCGCCGCCGCCTGGCCGCTGGTGCTGGCGGCGGAGCGCGCGAGCCTGCGCCTGCTGCTGCTCTCGGCCGTCCTCCTCGGCCTCGCCTTCTGGGTGAAGATGGCGGCGGCGTTGCTGGTGCTGCCCGCCTTCGTCGCGCTCTACCTCCTGACCGCGCCGGCGACCTGGGCGCGGCGCATCGGGCACCTAGCGGCGGCCGCGGCCGTGCTGGCCGCCGTCGCCCTCGCCTGGCCCTTCGCCGTCGACCTGACGCCGAAGGAGCGGCGCCCCTATGTCGACAGCACCGCGACCAACTCGGCGATCGAACTCGCGATCGGCCACAACGCCGTCGATCGCTTCGTCCGCCCCTCCTGGCTCGGCACCGACGGCCGGACGACCGCCACCGCGGCGTCCGCGCCCGCCGCCGGAAGGCTGGCGGCGCCGGCGCTGGCGAGCCAGGTCGGCTGGCTCGCGGTGCTGACGCTGGCGGGCCTCGTCCTGATGGGCGACTGGCGGGCCCGGCTGCTGTGGGGCGGCTGGGCCGCCGCATGCGTCGGCGTCTTCTCCGCTGCGGGCGGCATCTTCCTGCCCTACTACCTCGCCGTCCTGGCACCGCCGATCGCGGCCGGCGCGGCCGTCGCCGTCGTCCGGCTCACGGCCGCCCCGCGCGCATGGGCGGCGGTGCTCGCGGTCGCGGCCGCATCGCAGGCCGTCCTCGCCTGGGTCGCGGCCGGCGCCTGGGGACCCTGGGTCGCCGCCGCACCGGTCGCCATGGCCGCGATCGCGATCGCGCTGGCCCTCCGCCGCCGCGCACGCGCCGCCGTCGCCGCCGGCGTCGCGGGTCTCCTGGTCGCGCCGTTCCTGTGGTCGCTCGGGCCGATGCTGGCGCCGGGGAGCGTCACCTATCCGAGCGCCCGCTTCCCGCTCGTCGACCCGGCCCGCCCGGAGCGCGCGGAGCGACGCCTGCCGAACCGGGACCGCCTCGTCGCCTTCCTCGACCGCCAGGCCGGCGACCGTCGGTTCCTCCTCGCCACCACCAGCGTCGTCGAGGCGGCGTCGCTCGTCGTGCGGACCGGCCGGCCGGTGATGCTGCTGGGCGGCTTCACCGGCGTGACGCCGGCGATCGGCCTCGACGCCTTCCGCCGGCGCGTGGCGGCGGGCGAAATCCGCCACGTCCTGGTCGCCGGGACCCTGAGGCCGCCCGAGGGCCCGCGGGCGCCGGTGATCGACTGGGTGCGGGCCAACGGCCGCGAGATCGCGCCGGAGCTGTGGCGCCCGCGCCTGCCCGAAGCCGCCGACGAGGCGACCGCCCGCCGCCGCGCCTACCTCGCGGGCCTCCGGCTCTACCAGCTGGGGCCGGGCGGAACGGAGGGCAGCCCCGGACGCGCGAACGGCGGCACATCCGCGAATGTGCCGCCGTTCGGGCGATCGAATTGGGGATCGCTGGTAGCGGAGGACGGATTTGAACCGCCGACCAAGGGATTATGATTCCCCTGCTCTACCGCTGAGCTACTCCGCCGCCGCGGTCGGACGCGGGATATAGGGTCTGGGGCCGCCCGGTGTCAAGAAATCGCAGCCCGTCCCGTGGCGGAAATCCAGCCGCCGCCGAGCACCCGGTCGCCGTCGTAGCAGACGGCCGCCTGGCCCGGCGCGACGCCGTGAACGGGCGTGTCGAGGTCGATCTCGGCACTGTCCGCGCCGGTCGCCCGGACCGTCGCCGGCACCGCCGGCTGGGCCGAGCGCAGCTTGACGCCGACCCGCTGGTCCCGGCCCGCGAGCGGCACCAGCCAGCACGCCTCCCGCACCCGGACCCGGTCGACGGCGAGCGCGTCGCGCGGCCCGACGACGACGCGATGGCGGGCGGCGTCGAGGCGGACGACGTAGAGCGGCTCGTCGGCGTCGCCGCGCCCGCCGATGCCGAGTCCGCGGCGCTGGCCGACGGTGTAGCCGATGATGCCGTCGTGGCGGCCCAGCACCGTGCCGTCGACATGGACGATCTCGCCCGGCTCGACCGCCCCCGGCCGCAGCCGCTCGACGACCTGGGCGTAGCGCCCGCTCGGCACGAAGCAGATGTCCTGGCTGTCGGGCTTGGCGGCGACCGGCAGGCCGAGGCGCTGGGCGTGGGCGCGCGTCTCCTCCTTCTCCATCTCCCCCAAGGGGAAGCGCAGGAAGTCGAGCTGCGCCGGCGTCGTCGCGAACAGGAAGTAGCTCTGGTCGCGCCCCGGGTCGGCGCCCGCGCGCAGTTCCGGCCCGTCGGGCCCGACGCTGCGCCGGACATAGTGGCCGGTCGCCAACGCGTCGGCGCCGAGGTCGCGGGCGACGTCGAGCAGGTCGCGGAACTTGACCCGCTGGTTGCAGCGCACGCACGGGATCGGCGTCTCGCCGGCGAGGTAGGAATCGGCGAAGTCATCGATCACGGCGCGGCGGAACCGCTCCTCGAAGTCGAGGACGTAGTGGGCGATGCCGAGCCCATCGGCGACCCGCCTGGCGTCGCGGATGTCCTGGCCGGCGCAGCAGGCGCCCGGCTTCGCCACCGCCTGCCCGTGGTCGTAGAGCTGCAGCGTCACGCCGACCGGCTCGTAGCCCGCCTCCTTCAGCAGGCCGGCCGTGACCGAACTGTCGACGCCGCCCGACATGGCGACGACGACGCGGGTCGCCGCGCGCGGCTTGGGGATGCCGAGATCGATCATCGCCATCACATGGCGCGTTCGAGGCCCATCTGCCAGAACTGCCCCTCGAGCCGCGTCGCCGCCCGGAACGTCGTCTCCAGCGCCGGCAGGCGCCCTTCCGAGCCACGCCGGGCGAAGTGGCGGTCGAGCGCTTCCGCCGCCCCGGCGGCGACCGCGCCGTACTCGCTGCCGGAATACATCTCCAGCCACTCGCGGTAGGGGTTGCCGTCGACCCGCGTCGCCGGATGCGCCATCAGGTTCTGGGCGATCTCGGCATAGCCGACGACGCAGGGGGCGAGCGCGACCAGGAGGTCGAGCAGGTCGCCCGCCATCCCCCGCTCCAGCACGTAGCGAGTGTAGGCCATGGTCGCCGTCGCCTCGGGCGCCGACAGGATGTCGGCCTCGGGGATGCCCCAGCGGGCGCAGAAGCGCACGTGCAGGCTGGTCTCGCCGTCGACGATCGTCGACAGCGACCGCGCCGCCTGGCGGATGTCGGCGACGTCGTCCGCCTTGTAGGCCGCCAGCGCATAGGCGCGGGCGAACTGGATCAGGAATAGGTAGTCCTGGATCAGGTAGTGGCGGAAGGACTCCTCCGGCAGGGTGCCGGCGGCGAGCTGGGCCACGAACTCGTGGCGCGTGTAGCGCTGCCAGTCGTCGAGGCAGGAATGGCGCAGCCGCCGGAAGAGCCCACCCTCGGGCCCGAGCACGATGCCGCTCATGGCGCGCTCAGCTCCGCTCGTCGAGCCAGGCCATCTGGATCGCCTCCAGGATGCGCTCGTTCGATTTCTGGGGATCGTCGGCGAAATCGGGCAGCTCCTGCACCCAGCGCCACAGGTCGGTGAAGCGCAGGTTCACCACGTCGGCGTCGGGATGGGCCTCCTCCAGCGCGATCGCGATCTCGGTCGCGTCGGTCCAGCGCAGCGCGCGCGGCATGGCGGCGGCTCAGCGCTTGTCGACCATCATGTTGCGGGTCGCCGACGGCAGCTTCACCTTCAGCCCGTCGAGCTCGTCGCGCATGATGATCTGGCAGCCGAGCCGCGAGGTGTGGGTCAGCCCGAAGGCGAGGTCGAGCATGTCCTCCTCGTCCTCGGTCGGCTCCTGCAGCAGTTCGAACCATTCCGGATCGACGATGACGTGGCAGGTCGAGCACGCGAGCGAGCCCTCGCAGGCGCCCTCGAGGTCGATGTTGTTGCGGTGGGCGATCTCGAGCACCGACAGGCCGACCGGCGCATCGACTTCACGCGCGGTTCCATCGGTCTCGACGAAGGTCATCTTGGGCATCGCGTTCGTTCCATGATTGGCAGGTTCCGGCGGCGGCCCCCTCAGGCCTCGGCCGCCACGTCGTCGATCGACCGCCCGGCCAGCGCCTGGCGGATGGCCTTGTCCATGCGGCGCTGGGCGAAGGGCTGCGAGCACCGCTCCAGTTCCTCGACCGCACCGTTGATGGCGTCCCGGTCGTCGCCGGGCAAGAGGGATTCCAGCATGGCCGTCTGTGCCGCGACCGCCCGCGCCTCGTCGGGCGGCAGCAGGTCGGGGTCGGCAGCGCGGGCGGCGGCGAGCGCCAGCAGCACCCGGCGGGCCTCGACCCGCGCCTCGATCAGGAGGCGGCGCTGCATGTCGCCCGCCCCGTGCTCCATGCTCTCGCGCAGCATCCGCATCAGTTCCTCGTCGGCCAGGCCGTAGGAGGGACGGACCTCGACATGCTGGCGGACGCCGGTCGTCCGCTCCTCGGCCGCGACGGTGAGGAGCCCGTCGGCATCGACCGCGAAGGTCACCAGCACCCGCGCCGCGCCGGCCGTCATCGGCGGGATGCCGGTCAGCTCGAAGCGGGCCAGCGAGCGGCATTCGTCGACCGTCTCGCGCTCGCCCTGGACGACGTGGAACAGCATCCCGTCCTGGCCGTCCTGGTAGGTCGTGAACTCCTGGGCGCGGGAGACCGGGATCGGCGTGTTGCGCGGGATCACCTTCTCGACGATGCCGCCCATGGTCTCGATGCCGAGCGACAGCGGCGTGACGTCGAGGAGCAGCGTGTCGGAGCCGACGGTCAGCGCCTCGGCCTGGAGCGCGGCGCCCAGCGCCACCACCTCGTCCGGGTCGATGTCGGCCAGCGGCTCGCGGCCGAAGGCGGTCGCGACCTCGCGGCGGACCAGCGGCACCCGCGTCGAGCCGCCGACCAGGACCACCCCGGCGATCGCGCCGGGATCGATCGCGGCCTCCGCCATCACCTCGCGGCAGATGGCGGTGGTGCGCGCGACCAGCGGCCGGATGAGGCGCTCCAGCGTCGCCCGGTCGAGCGGCACTGCGTGGAACCGCCCGCCGAGTTCGACGCGCCACTCGCCGGCCGCCTGGCCGGTCAAGCACTCCTTGGCGAGGCGCGCGGTCGCCAGCGCCAGCTTCGCCTCGGCCGCGGTCGGCTGCGCGGCGCCGCTGCGGGCCAGGAAATGCTCGGCCACGGCATGGTCGAAATCGTCGCCGCCGAGTGCGGCGTCGCCGCCCGTCGCCAGGACCTGGAAGACGCCGCGCTCGAGCCGCAGGATGGAGAGGTCGAAGGTGCCGCCGCCGAGGTCGTAGACGGCATAGAGCCCCTCCGCCCCGCGGTCGAGGCCGTAGGCGAGCGCGGCCGCGGTCGGCTCGTTGACGAGGCGCAGGACCTCGAGCCCGGCGACGCGCGCGGCGTCGCGGGTGGCGGTGCGCGCGGCGTCGTCGAAGTAGGCGGGAACCGTCACGACGGCGCGGTCGACCGGGCGGCCGAGCGCCGCCTCGGCCCGCGCCTTCAGCGCCCGCAGGATGTCGGCCGAGATCTCGACCGGCGAGAGCCGGCGACCGCCGACGTCGAGATGGACCATGCCGCCCGCGCCGGCATCCGGCGCGAGGCGGTAGGGCAGCGTGCCGCCCAGGGTCTGCACGTCCTCCGCGCCGCGGCCCATCAGCCGCTTGATCGAGGAGACGACGCGGTCCGGCTCGTCGAGCAGCAGCCGGCGGGCCTCCTCGCCGACCACGGGCTCGCCCTCGGCCGGATAGGCGACGACCGAGGGCACGAGGCCGCGGCCGCCGGCGTCGCGCAGCACCTCCGGCCGGCCGTCGGTCGCCACCGCGACGACGGAGTTGGTGGTGCCGAGGTCGATGCCGATCGCCGCCCCGCGGGTCTCGTGCGGCAGCGGCGATTCGCCCGGCTCGTGGATCTGCAGCAGCATCAGGCGGCCCGCACGGTGCCGCGCCGCCGTGCCTCGTCGGCGAGGCGGGCCAGATAGCGCAGGCGCGTTGCGTGGCGGCGCGCGGCCGGATAGTCGCCGGCGGCGAAGGCGACGCCGAGCGCCGTCTCGGCGGCGGCGCGCTCGCGGGCCGCTTCGGCGGCGACGGCGGCGACGGCGGCCGGCGTCTCCGCCTCCGACAGCGCCTCGCGCCGCTCCATCACTTCGGCCAGCAGTTCGGGGTCGGCGATGGTCGCGCCGTCGCCGGCGATCGGGTGTCCCGCCAGTTCCAGGAGATAGGCGGCGCGGCGCAGCGGGTCGCGCAGCGTCTGGTAGGCCCCGTTCAGCGACACCGAGCGGCTCTCGGCCAGCGCCGCCTCGCGCGCCGAGCGGCGCGCGAAGCGGTCGGGATGGACCTGACGCTGGCGGGCGAAATAGGCGCGGTCGACGGCCGCCGCGTCGAGATCGAAGCGCCGCTCCAGGCCGAGGCGGGCGAAATGGTCCTCCTGCCCCGGCGGCTGCACCTGGCCGCAGGTCGCGCAGAAGGCGGCATCCCCCCGGACCGGCCCGCGGCAGGACCAGCATGGCTGGATGGAGGGGGCGCCGCCGGGCGCGCTGTCGGTCGAAGGTGTCGCCATGAGGATCCGGTCGATGTGCGAAGGCCGCCCGGGGCTCCCGGGCGGCCTCGCCGATCACTCCGTCGCTGGGGGAAACGGGAAGCGGCGCCCGGTCGAGGCGCGGACGGGCGGGCGGAGACGGTCAGACGTGGAAGGACTCGCCGCAGCCGCAGCGCCCCTTCTCGTTCGGATTCTTGAAGACGAAGCCGGATTCGAGCTTGCCGTCCACGAAGTCCATCTCGGTGCCGATGATGAACATGCTCGCCTTGGGGTCGATCAGGATGCGCACGCCCTTGTCCTCGACCACCTCGTCGAACTTGTTCGCCTCGTCGGCATATTCCAGCGTGTAGGACAGGCCGGAACAGCCCTTGGTACGGACGCCGATGCGGATGCCGGCCGACGGCTTGCCGCGCTTGGCGAGCAGCGCCTTCACGCGCTCGGCGGCGGCGTCCGTGATCTGCATGGCCTGCGGTCGCGCCATATCGCTTCGCTCCAGATGGAAGTCGTGGTTGCCGGGTGGCCGCGCCTCGGGGCCCGCCCTACTCCGCCGCCTCGCTCGCCTTCGGCTGCTTGGCGCGATAGTCCGCGACGGCGGCCTTGATAGCATCCTCGGCCAGGACCGAACAGTGGATCTTGACCGGCGGCAGGGACAGGTGCTGGGCGATCTCGGTGTTGCGGATGGCGGCCGCCTCGTCGAGCGTCTTGCCCTTGACCCACTCGGTCGCGAGCGAACTCGACGCGATCGCCGAGCCGCAGCCGAAGGTCTTGAACTTGGCGTCCTCGATGCGGCCGCCGGGACCGACCTTGATCTGCAGCTTCATGACGTCGCCGCAGGCGGGCGCGCCGACGAGCCCGGTGCCGACGTCGGCCGCGGTCTTGTCGAGCGTGCCGACGTTCCGCGGGTTCTCGTAGTGGTCGACCACCTTGTCGCTGTAGGCCATGTCGCTACTCCTCGAATCCTCGTACTGGATGTGGCGCCTCGGCGGCGCCAAAGCAACCGCTCAGTGGGCCGCCCACTCGATCGAGCGCAGGTCGATTCCCTCCTGGGCCATCTCCCAGAGCGGGCTCATCTCGCGCAGCTTGGTGACGTTGGCGACGATCTGCTCGACCGCCGCATCGACCTCGGCCTCGGTCGTATAGCGGCCGAGCCCGATGCGCAGCGAGGTGTGCGCCATCTCCTCCTCGACGCCGAGCGCCCGCAGGACGTAGGACGGCTCCAGCGAGGCCGAGGTGCAGGCCGAGCCCGACGAGACCGACAGGCCCTTGATCCCCATCATCAGGCCCTCGCCCTCGACATAGGCGAAGCTGAGGTTGAGGTTGCCGGGGATGCGCTGCTCGGCGTCGCCGTTCAGGTAGACCTCCGGCAGCTGCTGGGTGATCCGGTCGTAGAAGCGCTTGCGCAGCCGCTCCAGCCGGGCCGCCTCCTCGCCCATCTCGCGCTCGGCGATGGCGCAGGCCTCGCCGAGCCCGACGCAGAGCGGCGTCGGCAGCGTGCCCGAGCGCAGGCCGCGCTCCTGGCCGCCGCCGGTGATCAGCGGCTGCAGCCGCACCCGCGGCCGCCGCCGGACGTAGAGCGCGCCGATCCCCTTGGGCCCGTAGATCTTGTGGCCCGAGATGCTGAGCAGGTCGATCTGCATCGCGTTGACGTCGAGCGGGATCTTGCCCACCGCCTGGGCGCAGTCGGTATGGAAATGGACCCCGCGCTCGCGGCAGATGCGGCCGATCTCGGCGATCGGCTGGATCACCCCGATCTCGTTGTTCACCGCCATCACCGAGACCAGCACCGTGTCGTCCTCGATCGCGTCGCGGAGCTGGTCGAGGTCGATCAGGCCGTTCTGCCGCACCGGCAGGTAGGTGACCCGGAAGCCCTCCTCCTCGAGGTGCCGGCAGCTGTCGAGCACGCACTTGTGCTCGGTCACCACGGTGACGACGTGGCGCTTCTTGTCGCGATGGAAATAGGCGAGGCCCTTGATCGCGAGGTTGTTCGATTCGGTGGCCCCGGAGGTGAAGATCACCTCCTTGGGGTCGGCGCCGATGATCGACGCCACCTGGGCGCGCGCCCGCTCCACCGCGTCCTCGGCCTCCCAGCCGTAGCGGTGGTTGCGCGAGTGTGGGTTGCCGAACCGCTCCGTGAAGTAGGGCAGCATGATCTCGACCACGCGCGGATCGGTCGGTGTCGTGGCCTGGTAGTCGAGGTAGATCGGATAGCCGGTGTCGTTGCGCTCGACGGTGCCGCCTTCAGGCATGTGCTCGCTCCTCGAAATCCGTTTCGGCCGCTAGGCCGCCCGCGCCCGGCCGCCCGCGCGCGCGGCGAGCGCGGCCCAGGCAGCGACGCAGCGGTCGACGTCGTCGGCCGTGCTGTTCCAACCGAGGCTGATGCGGATCGCCGCCCGGGCGACCGCCGCCTCCACTCCCATGGCGTCCAGGACGTGCGACGCCCGGACCTTGCCCGACGAGCACGCCGATCCGGCGGAGACCGCCACCCCGGCGAGGTCGAGCGCCATCACCTGGGTCTCGGCCGACACGCCCGGCATCGCGGCCGAGACGGTGTTCGGCAGCCGATCGGCCCCGGCGGCGAAGATGCGCACGGTCGGCACGGCCGCCCGCAGCCCGGCCTCCAGCCGGTCGCGCAGCGCCGCGATGCGGCCGTCGTCCCCGTCGGCCGCCGCCGCCGCGGCGGCGGCGAAGCCGGCGATCGCCGGCACGTTCTCGGTCCCGGCCCGCAGCCCGTTCTCCTGCCGGCCGCCGCGCAGGAGCGGCCGCAGCGGCAACCCCTCCTGGATCAGCAGCGCGCCGACGCCCGGCGGCCCGCCCAACTTGTGGGCGGAGACGGTCATCATCTCGACGTCGAGGTCGGCGAAGGAGACCGGAAGCCGGCCCGCCGCCTGGGTGGCGTCGGTATGGACCAGGGCGCCCGCGGCATGGGCGAGGCGCACGACCTCGGCCAGCGGCTCGATCACGCCCGTCTCGTTGTTCGCCAGCATGACGGAGACGAGGCCGACGCCGCCCTCGGCGAGCCGACGCTCCAGCCAGGCGAGGTCGACGACGCCGTCGCCGTCGACCGGAATGCGTTCGGCGGCCGGCGCCGCCGCCAGGACGGAATCGTGCTCGACGGCCGAGACCAGCGTCGCCGCGGCCCCCAGGCCGCGCAGCGCCAGATGGTTCGCCTCGGTGCCGCCGGAGGTGAAGACGATCGCGTCCGACGGCATGTCGAAAGCCGCCGCGACGGCGCGCCGCGCCCGCTCGACCGTCGCCCGCGCGGCCCGGCCAGGGCCATGCGGCGAGGACGGGTTGCCGGTCTCGTCCATGGCGGCCAGCATCGCCGCCCGCGCCTCGGGGCGCAGCGGCGAGGTGGCGTTGTGGTCGAGATAGGCGATCATCGGATCGCGCCCGCTATTCCGCCGCCGCGGCGACGGCGCGGTGGTGGACGACGCCGCTGGTGCCGAGGATGCGGCGCTCGCAGACGTCGGCCAGGCTGACCGCGCTGAGGTAGAGGTGGATCTGGTTGCCGAGTTCCTCCCACAGGTCGTGGGTCAGGCAGCGGCTCTTGTCGGAATGGCAGCCGCGCGACACCCCGGGCGAACAGCGCGTCGCCCGGATCGGCTCGTCGACGGCGAGGATGATGTCGGAGATGCGGGTCTCGCCCATCTCGCGCGACAGCAGGTAGCCGCCGCCCGGTCCGCGGACGCTGCGCACCAGCCCGCCGCGGCGCAGCTTGGCGAAGAGCTGCTCGAGGTAGGAGAGCGAAATCTCCTGCCGGTCGGCGATGTCGGCCAGCGCCACCGGCCGGCCGGCGCTGTGGCTCGCGAGGTCGACCATCGCCATGACCGCATAGCGGCCTTTCGTGCTGAGCTTCACGGCTCGACCCTTTCCATGCGCAGGGCCGCCTCGGCGGCGCGGCGATGATCGTCGCTGGCACACTCGAGTTCGGCGACGCGGGAGCGCAGGCGGGACACCTCCTCCCGCAGGTCGGAGAGCGCCCGGGCGACCGGATCCGCGACCTCGCCGGGCGTGTTGGCATAGGCCGCGAAACTGTCGGGGGCGGGCGGGTTCCTGCTCTTCACGGCCTTGGCCGGGATGCCGACGACCGAGGTGCAGGCCGGGACGTCGTTGAGGACGACGGCGTTCGAACCGATGCGGGCGCCCTCGCCGATCATCAGGGGGCCCAGCACCTTGGCGCCGGCGCCGACGATGACGCCGTTGCCCAGCGTCGGGTGGCGCTTGCCCTTCTCCAGCGAGGTGCCGCCGAGCGTGACCCCCTGGTAGAGGGTGACGTCGTCCCCCACCTCGGCGGTCTCGCCGATGACGACGCCCATGCCGTGGTCGATGAAGAGCCGGCGGCCGAGGGTGGCGCCCGGGTGGATCTCGATCCCCGTCGTCACCCGCCCGACATGGGAGACGAAGCGCGCCAGCGTCCACCAGCGGCGGCGCCACAGCGCGTTCGCCCAGCGATGGAAGATGCGCGCATGGATGCCGGGGTAGCACAGCAGCACCTCGAGCCGGGACTTCGCTGCGGGGTCGCGGGCCATCACGGCGGCGATATCATCGCGAAGGTTGGTAAAGACCATCGATCCCACTATGTTAGCCGTGGCTTTCCGATGCGCGTCAGGCGCGGGCGCCGGTGCCGAGGATATAGGTAATCCGACTAATCCAGTCAAGTTTAGCGCGAGCCCGCCCCCTGCCGGGCGCCGAGCCGCGCCATAGTTCGAGGAGTGCGATGCCGGAAGTCATCATCAACGGCCCGGAAGGCCGCCTGGAAGGCCGCTATTCCCACGCGCGCACCCCGAACTCGCCGGTCGCGCTGCTGCTGCACCCGCACCCGCAGCACGGTGGCACGATGAACAACAAAATAGTCTACAACCTCTATCAGGCTTTCGTCCGCCGCGGCTTCTCGTCGCTGCGCTTCAACTTCCGCGGCGTCGGCCGCTCGCAGGGCACCTACGACCGCGGCGAGGGCGAGCTCTCGGATGCCGCCGCCGCCCTCGACTGGCTGCAGACCTACAATCCGAACGCGCCGTCCTGCTGGGTGATCGGCTTCTCGTTCGGCGCCTGGATCGGCATGCAGCTGCTGATGCGCCGGCCCGAGATCGCGGGCTTCGTTTCGGTGTCGCCGCCGGCCAACATGTTCGACTTCTCGTTCCTCGCCCCCTGCCCGTCGTCGGGCCTCATCGTCCATGGCGACCAGGACACGCTGGTGCCCGAGGAGGCGGTGCTGAAGCTGGCGAACAAGCTCAACAGCCAGCGCGACATCACCGTCACGCTGAAGTCGATCAAGGGTGCCGACCATTTCTACAAGGACAAGGTCGACCAGCTGGTCGAACTGGTCGACCGCTACGTCGACGAGGCGATCGCGTCGGCCCCGGCGCGGGCGGCCGCGGGCACCCGCTGAGGCGGCCGCCCCACGCCCGCCCGGCGGCGCCGCCGCGCCCGGGCCGGGCGGCAGCGGCCGGACGTCAGGAGCGCGGCGTGACGGTGCAGGTGATGATCGGCTGGAAGCCCGGAATGCCCGGGTCCGTGCGGCTGATGACGACCTCCAGCGAGGTCGTGTTGTCGGCCGGCACCTGATAGCCGCAGTCCCTCGGACTTTCGGGATAGAGACCCGCCTGGATCGCGCCGCCGCCCCGGACTTCGCGGCAGGGCCGGTGGTAGGCGTCGGTCATGGTCAGGACCAGCGGCCCGACCCAGACGAAGTAGTGGGTCGATATCGCCGTCGAGAACAGGCAGACCTGATAGGCCGACGCGGGCGCCGCCGCCAGCATCGTGCCGAGCAATCCCGCACTGAAAGCCAATCGCCGCACGTCCCGCTCCCGCCTGTTCGCGCGGGGGCCATCCAAGCGTTCCCCGGCCGCCGACGCAAGCGATGACGACGCCCGGAGCGAGGGCCCGTCCGCGGCGGGCTCCGCGATCTGCCAGGGCCATCTTCCGTTGCGCGGCGCGGGTGCGCTGGTCCTCGGCGGATCGGGCCGTCGCGTCAGGCTGTCACGGCAGGGGGACGGCGGGCGCGTTGCCGACGGCGCGGGTGGGTCCCGGTCAGAGGATTCCTTCGACCCAGCCCAACTGGCCGAGCGTCTCCCACACGGTGCCGGCCGCCGCAGCCAGCAGCACCAGTCCCGCCGCCAGGGCAGCGGACAGCAACACGCCGTCCTCCTCTACATAGGCCAGCGCAATCAACACGATGACCGCGGCCGGCGGAATGTTGGAGAACGGGATTGGCGCAAACAGCAGCCCGCCCAGCACCACGACCAGGGCGCCGACGACTCGTCTGGTGGCCTGGACGGGTGTTGTCCAACGCGGCCGGGCGACGCGCTCGACGAGCCGCAGAACCGGACCGAACCATCGGATCAGACGGGCGAGGCGCTCCCGACCGAGCACCCGGGCGCCGAGCCGGCGGGGCAGCAGCGGGACGGTGCGGCCGAACATCATCTGGGCAGCCAGGATCACGATCGCGACGCCGGCCAGCGCCGAAACGCCCGGCAGCATGGCGAAGAGGCCGAGCACCATCAGGGTCAGGCCGAACGACCGATCGCCGAGGCGCGCCACGAGGCCGGCCGCGGTCAACCGCTCCGCATCACCATCCCGCAGGAGTTCGGCGAGCAGGGTCGAGGTCGGAGTCCGCGGCGTCATCGGGTCGGCTCTGCTGCGATGCCCGGCGGCCGGCGCGTGCGAACGCCGCACGTCGGCCGCAGCGGCGGACACCAGCACCTGCCGAGAGATCGGGGTATTTGGTCGGAGCGGCCGGATTTGAACCGACGACCCCCAGTCCCCCAGACTGATGCGCTACCAGGCTGCGCTACGCTCCGACCGGACCGACGGCGGCATCCTGGCCGCCCCCGGGAGGGAGCGGGACTATACTGATCCGGCCGGCGGATGCAAACCCCGCGTTGGCCCGATCGCGCGATCGGCGGGCGTCGGCTCAGGCCTCGGCCGGCGGCTCGTCGCGGGTGAAGCCCCGCTTCTCCGCCGTCTTCAGAATGGCACGCAGCACCACCAGTTCGTTCAGCGCCTCTTCGAGCGCAGCGCGGAGTGCCGCGATCTCGGCATTGGCCTCGTCCAGCAGTTCGTCGGCCGCCTCCGCCGCCTCGGCGGGCGCTTCCGGCTCCGCCGCGACGGCGGCCGGCGCCGGGACGGCAGCGCCCTTCACGGTGCGGCCGCTGTCGCGCAGCAGGCGCTGCACGCCCTTGATCGTATAGCCCTCGTCGTAGAGCAGGCGCCGGATCCGCTGCAGCAGCAGCACGTCCTCCGGCCGGTAGTAGCGGCGGCCGCCGCCGCGCTTCAGCGGCCGGATCTGGCCGAACTTGGTTTCCCAGAACCGCAGGACGTGCTGGGGGATGTCGAGTTCCTCCGCCACCTCGCTGATGGTGCGGAAGGCCGATGCCGACTTCGACCGTCGGACGGCAACCTCTTCATCCCCGGAAGACACGGCCATCGACGCTATCCTCAGCAATCTTCATCTTTTGAATCAACGGGTTCGACGATCCCGTTGATGCGGTTCTTGAGAACGTGCGACGCCCGGAACACCAGCACCCGGCGCGGCAGGATCGGCACCTCGTCGCCGGTCTTCGGGTTGCGGCCGACGCGCTGTCCCTTCTGGCGGACCGAGAAACTGCCGAACGAGGAGATCTTCACCATCTCGCCGCGCGTCAAGGCGCCGACGACCTCCTCCAGCACGCGCTCGACCAGGGCGGCGGATTCGTTCCGCGACAGGCCGACCTCCTGGTACACGGCCTCGCTCAGATGTGCTCGCGTGATCGTCCGCCCGGCCATTCGCCCCCCGGCTGCGCTGCGCGGTCCAAGGGGCAGAGACTAAGCAGAGGCCAGGACGGGCGTCAATCCCGCCATCACCATGATTTGCAAGCGTTTGTCGCCGTTGGCTGCGGCGCGGCTGCGGCTTCGGGCCGGGCCCGGCTCACCAGCGGATGAGGCTGGAACCCCAGGTGAAGCCGCCGCCCATCGCCTCGATCAGCACCAGATGTCCCGGCCGGATGCGGCCGTCGGCCGCCGCCTCGGCCAGCGCCAGCGGAATCGATGCGGCCGAGGTGTTGGCGTGCCGCTCGACCGTCACCACCACCTTTTCCGGCGGCAGGCCGAGCTTGCGGCCCATGGCGTCGATGATCCGGCGGTTGGCCTGGTGCGGCACCAGCCAGTCGATCTCGGCGGCGCTGACGCCCGCCGCCGCCAGGGCTTCGTCGACCACCTCCGCCAGGCGGTTGACGGCATGGCGAAACACCTCCTGTCCCTTCATCCGGACATGGCCGACGGTGCCGGTGGTCGACGGCCCGCCGTCGACATAGAGCGCGTCGCGGTGGCGGCCGTCGGAATGCAGGTGCGTCGTCAGCACGCCGCGGTCGGCGGCGGTCCCGGTGCCGGGCTCGGCCCGCAGCACCAGCGCGCCGGCGCCGTCGCCGAAGAGCACGCAGGTCGTCCGGTCCTCCCAGTCGAGGAGGCGCGTGAAGGTCTCCGCGCCGATCACCAGCGCCGTCTTCGCCTGGCCGAGCCGGAGGAAATTGTCGGCCATGGCCAGCGCGTAGACGAAGCCCGAGCACACCGCCTGGACGTCGAAGGCGAAGCCCCGCCGCATGCCGAGCGCCGCCTGGACCTGGGTCGCGGCGGCCGGGAACGTGTCGTCGGGCGTGGTGGTGCCGAGCACGACGACGTCGACCGCGTCGGCGCCGATGCCGGCCCGCTCCAGCGCCTGCCGGGCGGCCGCCGTCGCCAGCGTCACCGTCGTCTCGTCGGGGGCGGCGACGTATCGGCCGCCGATGCCGGTGCGCTGCCGGATCCACTCGTCCGACGTGTCGACGCCGCGCGCCACCAGGGCGTCGTTGCTGACGCGCTCGCGCGGCAGGGCGGAGCCGACCCCCGCGACGACGGACCGGAGGATGGTCACGGCGCGACCGCCGCCGGCGGGTGGAGGCCGAGGGTCGGCTGCAGGTGCTCGAACTCTTCGCGCACGGTGTCGAGGAAGCCGTGCAGGGCCATGTCGACGGCGACGCCGATGGCGTTGGCGAAGCCGAGCGCGTCGGCGCCGCCGTGGCTCTTGACGGCGATGCCGTTCAGCCCGAGGAAGACCGCGCCGTTGTAGCGCCGCGGGTCGAGCCGCCGGCGCAGCTTGCGGAGCGCCGGCCGGGCGAAGAAATAGCCGACGCTGGCGAGCGGCGAGCTCAGGAAGGCGGCGCGCAGCGACTGGGTGAAGAGCTTGACGGTGCCTTCGGCCGTCTTCAGCGCGACGTTGCCGGTGAAGCCGTCGGTGACGATCACGTCGACGGTGCCGGTCGCGATGTCGTTGCCCTCGATGAAGCCGTGGAAGGCGATCGGCAGGCCGGCGTCGCGCAGCCGCTGGCCGGCGATCCGCAGCGCCTCGTGGCCCTTCTGGTCCTCGGCGCCGACATTGAGCAGGCCCACCGTCGGCCGCGCGAGGCCCAGCACGGTGCGCGAGAAGACCTCGCCCATCACGGCGAACTGGAACAGGTTGTCGGCATCGCACTCGATGTTCGCGCCGAGGTCGAGCATGACGCTCTCGCCGCGCAGGGTCGGGAAGAACGAACAGATGGCCGGGCGGTCGATGCCGGGCAGCGTCCGCAGCACCAGCTTGGCCATCGCCATCAGGGCGCCGGTATTGCCGGCCGAGACGACGCCGGCCGCCTGCCCGTCATGGACGGCATTGATCGCCAGCCGCATGCTCGACTGCCGGCCGTTGCGGAGCGCCAGCGACGGCTTGGCGTCGCCGGAAACGACGACGTCGGTGTGGACGATGCGGGCCCGGCCCTGCAGTTTGGGCGCCCGCCGGACGAGCGGCTCCAGCTGCTCTTCGGGCCCGAAGAGCAGGAAGTCGACCTGCGGGAAGCGCGTGAGCGCGAGGTTCGCGCCGTCGATCACGATGCCGGGGGCGTCGTCGCCACCCATCGCGTCGAGAGCGATGGTCAGTCGGTCGCCCAACGCCCGCCCCGGATCGACCTGGCCCGGATCGACCTGGATCAGGCGCCGGTCGCAGCCACCACTTCGCGGCCGTCGTAGTGGCCGCACGAGCCGCAGACGTGGTGCGGGCGCTTCAGTTCGCCGCAGTTCGGGCACTCGACATGAGCCGACGGCGTCAGCGCGTGGTGCGAGCGGCGCATGTTGCGCCGGGACTTGGAAGTCTTCTTCTTCGGAACGGCCATGGTTCTGGTTTCCTGAGGGCAAGCTAGTAGGCGGCGCGAAAGGCCGGGCGTTGTATCCGATCCGATCCGGGCGTGCAATCAGCCCGCGCGAGACCCGGCCATTTCCAGCGGATCTGGCCCAGCGGATCTGGCGGCGCGGACGGGCGAGTGTCTCTCCGGTTCGGCAGCTTCATGCCGCCTCGCCACCGCCCCCGTCAAGGGATTCCAGGCTGGCGCCCGGCGCGCGCGGATAGGGATCGAGCGCGACCGCCAGTTCCTGGGCCGCGGCCTCGCCGATATCGATCTCGTCGCCCTCGAGCGGCTCGACGATCTCGTCCTCGAAATCGACCTCCACCTCGGCACCCGGCTCCTCGCGCCGGAAGAGCAGCACGAAGTCGGAGGAGACGGTCTCGGGCACGGGGCCGAGGGTCACGACGCAGCGCTGCGTCACCTCGGCGTCGACATGCCCGTCGAGACGGAAGGCGGCCCCGCCCTCGACGGCGCGAACGCGCACGGTCGCCCGGAACGACTCGATCGAGATCAGGTCGAAGCGGCGGGCGAGCGCCGCCCGCTCGGCCGCGTCCGCCTCGATCTCGCGGATCAGGCCGCGGCGATCGATCCGGTCGACGGCGACGGGTCGGGAGAATTCGGGCCGGATTCCGGTCATGCCGTTGCCTCCTCGGCGGCGACGCCGGGCACCGGGGGCATTCCGGGCGCCGGGGGAAAGACGACGCGGCCGGCGGCGAGGTCGGCCGCCGGCTGTGCGGCCAGCGCGGCCACGGCCTGGCGGACATAGGCCGTCATCCGCTCGACCGGAACCTCCGCGTCCCGCAACGTCCCGTAGACATTGCGCCGCAGCGCATCCGCCAGGCCGGCATCGTCGCCGGCGATCGCCTCGCGATAGGCCGCCATCCGGCCATAGAAGCCCTGGGCCATCTGCTGGATGCGCCGCCCGATCCCCATGTCGCCGACCCCCATCTCGCGCAGGCTGCGGTCCATGTCGGCGAAGAAGCGATCGAAGAGGGCCTGGGCGAGATCGCGGGCCTCCGGCGGCTCGTCGGCCAGCCGGTGCAGGACGAGGAAGGTGTGCAGGGCGACCATCTCGAAGCGGCCGTCGAGCGAGTCGGGCACGGCGCAATTGCGGTAGAACTCGACCCGCCGCGCCTGCTCGACCGCGGCGGCGTAGAGGTGCGCCGCTGCGGTCTGCGGCGACGTCCCCCTGCGGGTGAACCACTGCGCCAGCCCCATCCTGTCCTCGTCCCGGCCTTCCTCGGCGCCGCGGGCCGGCTCCCCGAGATTGACAGGGACGGCGTACCGGCGGCAGTTTCGTCGATCGGCAAAGCATGGTGACGGGACACGGCCGGCGTCAATCGGACATGCCGCCGCTCCCCGCCCCCGCCCAGAGGCCGCGACATGAGCGTTCGTAACCGAGCCATCCGAACCACCGCCCTGATCGCCGGGCTGATGCTCGGCGCCTGTTCGCCGATCGTCCTGCAGCACGGCCACCAGGTCGCCCAGGAGAAGCTGGCCGAGATCCGCCCGGGCGCGACGACCAAGGACGAGGTGCAGCGCATCCTCGGCACGCCGTCGACGCTCTCGACCTTCAACGACCGGAGCTGGTTCTACGTCAGCCGGCGCACGTCCCAGGTCGCCTTCTTCGCGCCGAGGACCGAGGAGCAGGAGGCGATCGCCATCGACTTCGACGCCTCGGGCGTGGTCGCCGGCGTCCGCCAGTTCGACCTCAAGGACAGCCAGCCGGTCGAGCATGTCGCCCGCCAGACGCCGTCGGTCGGCAAGGAGCTGTCCTTCGTCGAGCAGCTCATCGGCAACATCGGCAAGTTCAACACGGGCCGGCGCAGCGACGCCGGCAACCGCGGCGAGATCTGAGGATCAGCCGCCGGCGCGCCGGCGCAGGTCCGCGACCAGCGCGTCCGGCACCGCCACCCCTTCGGCCGCGGCGCGGGCGCGGGCGGCGAGCCGGCGATCGCCCGGCAGCCGCACCCCCTCCTGTCCGAGGGCGGCGTCGAGCAGCACCGCGACACGGTCGAGGAAGCCCTCGCCGGCCAGCGCCGGCGGATGGATCGCCAGGAAGAGATGTCCGATGCGGGGCTTCGGGCCGTCGGCGGTGAAGAAGGACCCCGCCTCCGAGGCGTAGTTGCCGCCGGTCAGCCCGGCCGCCAGCAATTCGACCATCAGGGCCAGCGCCGCGCCCTTGGCGTCCCCCATCGGCAGCATCGTCCCGGCGAGCGCCGCGTCGGCATCCGTGGTCGGGCGTCCCTCGCGGTCGACGGCCCAGCCCTCGGGGATCGGCTCCTTCTTCTGCGCCGCCACCATGATCCGGCCGCGCGCGACCTTGGAGAGGGAAAGGTCGACGACGAGCGCCGGCGCCGCCGCCCGCGGGCAGGCGAAGGCGATCGGGTTGGTGCCGTAGATCGGCCGCCGCCCGCCCCATGGCGCCAGCGCCGCGGGCGAGTTGGTGAAGGCGAGCCCGACGAGGCCCCGTGCGGCGAGGCGTTCCACATGGTGTCCGGCGACGCCGAAATGGTGCGAGCGATGGACGCCGACCGCGACGATGCCGGTCTCGGGCGCCAGCTCGGCCGCCCGCTCGAGGCCGAGGCGGACGGCCGGGAAGGCGAACCCGTCGGCGGCGTCGACGACCAGCGTCGCCGCCGCCGTCTGCCGCAATGCCGGCCGCGCATGGCCGTCGACCTTGCCCGAGCGCACCTGGTCGGCATAGGCGGGCAGGCGCGCGACCCCGTGCGAGGCGATGCCGTCGGCATCGGCCGCGACCAGCGCCGCGGCGACGGCCGCGGCATTCCCCGCCTCGGTTCCGGCCCGCACCAAGACCGTCCGCGCCAGTTCCTCCAGCGCCTCCAGGGACAGGGTCGTCATCGTCACCTCACCACAGCAGGGAGAAACCGGAGGCCAGGAGCAGCCACAGCACCACCCGGCGATAGGCCTCGTCGTCGATGCGGCGATAGAGCCGGAAGCCCGCCCACAGGCCGGCGACCACCAGGGGCGTGCCGATCAGGAAGAGTTCGCCCGTGCGCCACGACACCGATCCGGCCATGGCGAGCGAGACGATCGTCGTCAGGTGCATGACCAGCAGGTAGGGCTGGTAGGCCTGCCGCTGCTCGTACTTGTTCCACGGCCGGAGCGCACACCAGAGCGTCACGATCGGCCCGCTGAAGCCCGTCATGCCGCCGAGCACGCCGCTGACGAAGCCGATGGCGCAGTCCGCCGGCCGGCCGCCGCGGGTGATCCGTCCGACGTCGGGCCGGAGCAGCAGGAACCCCGTGTAGGCGATCATGAAGACACCGACCGCGACCTGGAAGAGGTGCGGGTCGATCTGGCGCACGATCCAGACGCCGAGCGGCACGCCGACGATGCCGCCCAGGATGAACGGGACGGACGGCACGAGATCGATCTCGCGCCGCATGTTCCAGAGCGCGTAGCCCTGGGTCAGGACGCCGAAGCAGACGACGAGGGCGACGACCTCGAGCGGATCGAGCACGCGCAGCCAGAGCGGCGCCGCCACCAGCGCGAAGGCGAAGCCGACGAGCCCGGAGACGAACCCCGCGAGGCCGGCTCCCGTCAGGAACAGGCCGATGACCAGGCTCATCGGCGGCGCCTCATGGCGGCGGCAGCAGCGCCCGCACCCGCTCGGCGATCGCGAGCGCCGCGGTCAGCCCCGGTGACTCGATCCCGAAGAGGTTGACGAGGCCGGGGACGCCGTGCACCTCCGGGCCGTCGATGCGGTAGTCGGCAGCCGGCTGGTCGGGACCGGAAATCTTCGGCCGGATGCCGCTGTAGGCCGGGGCGAGCGCGCCGTCCGGCAGGTCGGGCCAGTAGCTGCGCACGGCCGCGTAGAACCCCTCGCAGCGGCGCGGGTCGACGTCGTAGTCGATCTCGTCGATCCACTCGACGTCGGGCCCGAAGCGCGCCTGGCGGCCGAGGTCGATGGTGACGTGGACGCCGAGCCCGTGGCGGTCGGGCAGCGGGTAGATCAGGCGGCCGAACGGCTGGCGCCCGAGCAGCGAGAAATAGTTGCCCTTGGCGTAGAGCTGTGGCGGCACGGCCTGCCGCGGCACCCCGGCGATGGCCGCCGCCATGCCCGGCGCATGGAGGCCGGCCGAGTTGACGACGGCGCGGCAGCGCACGGTCATCGGCTCCTCGCCCCCGGTCTCGAGCACGATGCCGTCCGGCTCGACGCGGCCGCGCAGGACCGGGGTATGGAACGCGATCATCGTGCCGGCCGCCTCCGCATCGCCCTGGAGGGCCAGCATGAAGGCGTGGCTGTCGATGACGCCGGTGGACGGCGAGAAGAGCGCGGCCTCGCAGCGCACGGCGGGCTCCATGCGCGCGACCTCGGCCGGGGTCAGCGGCACGAGGTCGGGGACGCCGTTCTCGGCCGCCTTCTGGCGGATCGCCATCAGCTTCGGCACCTGCTCGGGATCGGTCGCCACGATCAGCTTGCCGCAGTCGAGGAACGGCACCCCGCGCTCGCGGCAATAGGCGTAGAGCCGGTGCTTGCCCGCGACGCAGAGCTCGGCCTTCAGGCTGCCGGTCGGATAGTAGATGCCGGCATGGATGACCTCGCTGTTGCGCGAACTGGTCTCGGTGCCGATCGCCTCGGCCTTTTCCAGCACGACGACCTCACGGCCGGCCTCCGCGAGCGCGCGGGCGACGGCAAGGCCGACGACCCCGGCGCCGATCACGACGCAGTCGAGGGATTCCATGGGGGATGACGGGGTCTCGGGACAGCCACAGGGGAACGGAGCCGCACTCTAGCCCGCCCGCACGCGCTTGCCCAGCCGACCGCTCCGCCAGACCGCCGGTACCCGACTCACACATGCAGAATCATATTTCAAAACAATCTATTGGGAGATATATATGAACTACACTGTGAATAACGGGTCTCATAGTAGGTATGAATTTTACCATTTTAGATCAGATGCTTATGGCCCGTTCCTGACAGACTGCGCGCGCTGAAGCTTCTCGTACCGGCGGACCGTCCGGTCGCGCCGCAGCCGCGTCAGGCGCTGCAGCCAGAAGATGCCGTCGAGCTGGTCGATCTCGTGTTGCAGGCAGACGGCGAGCAGGCCCGTCGCCTCCTCCCGGTCCTCGCGGCCGTCGAGATGCCGGAAGCGCACCCGGACCCGGGCCGGGCGTTCCACCAGGTCGCTGACACCCGGCATCGAGACGCTGCCCTCGACATGGCTCGCCCGCTCCTCCGAGGCCCATTCGACGACGGGGTCGGCATAGAAGCGGACGACACCGTCGAGTTCGATCACGACGAGGCGCAGCGGCAGGCCGACATGGGCGGCGGTGATGCCGATGCCGGGGGCCGCCCGCATCGCCGCGAGCAGCCGGTCGGCCAGTTCGCGGAGCCCGTCGTCGAACCGCTCGACCGGCCGGCACACCGTCGCGAGCGCCGGGTCGGGGTAGCGGCGGATGGCGAGTTCGGTCATCGGGCGACAGCTCCGGCAGCGCAATGGTAGGGTCGGGCGGCCCGCCATGGCCGACCCTCCCGACACTACCCCATCCCGGGGCGGCGGACGCGCGCCGTCCGTGCTCCGCGGCATCCTCTGCATGCTGGTGGCGACCGCCGCCTTCATGACGATGCAGACCGGCATCCGCCACCTGACCGGCGAGATGCACCCGTTCGTCGTCGGGTTCTTCCGCACCTTCCTCGGCCTGCTGTGGCTGATGCCCTGGATCCTCCGGATCGGGCCCGCGGCCTGGCGCTCGGCCCGGCCGCTGGTCCATGTCTTCCGCGGCGCGATCAACACCGTCTCGATGCTGTGCACCTTCGTCGCCCTGTCGATCACGCCGCTGGCCGAGGTGACGGCGCTCTCCTTCACCGCGCCCCTGTTCGCCACCCTGGGCGCGATCCTCTTCCTCGGCGAGCGGGTGCGGCTGCGGCGCTGGCTGGCACTCGGCACCGGGTTCCTCGGCGCGCTGCTCATCCTCCGCCCGGGCTTCGCCGAGGTCGGCACGGGCCCGATCCTGGCGGTGGTGGCCTCGGCCCTGTGGGCGATGGCGCTGCTCATCATCAAGGTCCAGTCGCGCACCGATTCGAGCGTCACCATCGCCCTCTACATGGGCCTCGTGATGTCGCCGCTGGCGCTTGCCTGCGCGATCCCGTTCTGGGTCTGGCCCGATCCCGGGCAGTTCCTGATGCTGGTCGCCGTCGGCGGCCTCGGCGCGCTCGGGCAGGTCGCCCTCAACCAGTCGTTCCGCGAGGCCGACGCGACGGTCGTGCTGCCCTTCGACTTCCTGAAGCTGATCTGGGCGACGGCCCTGGGCTTCCTCGTCTTCGCCGAGGTGCCGGACCTGTGGACCTGGATCGGCGGCACCGTCATCTTCGCCGCCACCCTCTACATCGCCTGGCGCGAGGCGAAAACGAAACGGGACGCGCGGCTGGGGACGCGCTAGTTTTTCCGCCATGGGCCTGCTGTCGCGCGCGAGTCTGGCGGTGTTCCTCCTCGGCGCCGCCGCGGCGCCGGCGCCGGGGCTCGAACCGGTCGACGTCGAACTGGTGCTGGCGGTCGACGTGTCGCGGTCGGTCGACGAGGTCGAGGCCCAGCTCCAGCGCCAGGGCTATGTCGACGCCTTCCGCAACCCGCGGGTGATCCGCGCCATCGCCAACGGCCCGCTCGGCCGCATCGGGGTCGCCTATGTCGAGTGGGCGGCCGCCGACTTCCAGCGCCTCGTCATCGGCTGGACCCTCGTCAAGGACGCCGCCAGCGCCGCCGACTTCGCCGACCGGCTGGCCGCCGCCCCGCGCCTCTCCTGGGGCTGGACCTCGGTCTCGGGCGCGATCGACTTCTCGGTGCCGCTCTTTGGGCAGGTCTTCGACGGCACCCGCCAGGTGATCGACGTCTCCGGCGACGGCCGCAACAATTCCGGCCGGCCGGCCGCCGCCGCCCGCGACGACGCCGTCGCCCGCGGCATCACCATCAACGGCCTCGCCATCATGAACGACCGGACCAATTTCGGCCGGCCGCCCGATCGCGAACTCGACGACTGGTACCGCGAGAACGTGGTCGGCGGCCCGGGCTCGTTCCTGGTGGTGGCCGAGGATTTCGAGGCGTTCGGCGAGGCGGTGCTGAACAAGCTGCTGAAGGAGATCGCAGCGCGGCCGGTCGAGGAGCGTCCGGACATCCCTTCGGGCGGCGGCGGCTGACGCCATGCGCGGCGCGGGACCGGCGGTCTGGCTGCTCTCGGCGCTGCTTGCCCTGCCGGCCCGGGCCGACGGCATCGCGGTCGACCTCGAACTGGTGCTGGCGGTCGACGTTTCGCATTCCATCGACGAGGACGACGGCCGGCTGCAGCGCGAGGGCTATGTCCGCGCCTTCCGCGACCCGCGCGTCGTCGCCGCGATCCGCTCCGGCCGCACCGGCCAGATCGCCGTCACCTACGTCGAATGGTCGGCCGAGGACTATCAGCGGGTGGTGGTCGGGTGGTCGCTGCTCGACGGCCAGGAGGCGGCCGACGGTTTCGCCGCCCGCCTCGCCGCGCAGCCGCGCGTGTCGCAGAGCTGGACCGCCATCGGTGCCGCCATCGGCGCCGGCGTCGCCATGATCGAGGCCAACGCCTATGCCGGCCAGCGCAAGGTGATCGACGTCTCGGGCGACGGCGTCAACAACAACGGCCCGGCTCCGGCCGCGGCCCGCGACCTCGCGGCGGCGGCCGGCGTCACCGTCAACGGCCTCGCCATCGTCCGGCCGAAGCCGGCCTGGACCTGGCCGCCGGAGCCGCCGCTCGACGAATACTACCGCGACCACGTGGTCGGCGGGCCGAACAGCTTCCTCATCGTCGCCACCGAGCCCGCTGCCTTCCCGCGCGCCATCCTGCAGAAGCTCCTGCGCGAGATCGCCGGCGCCGGCGGCCCGCCCGCCGAGTATGTCTCGGCCGGCGGGCCCTACCCCGTGGTCGCCGAATGGGACGGGCGGTAGCCGCCCCCTACTCCGCCGCCGCCGCGCGGTTGGTCGCCGCCATGCGCTGGAACCCGTCGGCGAGGTCGGCGATCAGGTCGGCCGGGTCCTCCAGGCCGATATGGAGGCGCAGCACCGGGCCGGCGCCCTGCCATTTCGTTGCCGTCCGCAGGTCCTCCGGATGCGAGGGCAGGATCAGGCTCTCGAAGCCGCCCCAGCTCGCCCCCATGGCGAAGAGCCGCATCCCGTCCAGCATCGCGTCGACGCCGGGCTTGGCCGCGGGGTGGAGGACGATCGAGAAGAGGCCGCAGGCGCCGAGGAAGTCGCGCTTCCACAGCTCGTGTCCGGGGGCGCCCGGGAGCGCCGGATAGAGCACCTCGGCCACCTCCGGCCGGTCGCGGAGCCAGGTCGCGACGCTGAGCGCATTCTCCTGGTGCTGCTTCAGGCGCACCGCCATGGTCCGCAGGCCGCGCAGGCCGAAATAGACGTCGTCGGGCCCGGCGCAGTAGCCGAGGTCGGCCATCGACTGGCGGACCGGCAGGAAGCATTCCTGGTTGGTGACGATGGCCCCCAGCATCGCGTCGGAATGGCCGACGATGTACTTGGTCGCGGCGTGGATCGAGACGTCGACGCCGCGCTCGAAGGACGGGAAGAAATAGGGCGTGCCCCAGGTGTTGTCGTGCAGCACCTTGACGCCGCGGGCATGGGCCGCTGCCGCGATCGCCGGGATGTCCTGGATCTCGAAGGTGAGCGAGCCCGGGCTCTCGCAATAGACGACCCGGGTGTTGGGCTGGATCAGGGCGGCGATGCCGCCGCCGATCAGCGGATCGTAGTAGGTCACCTCGACGCCGAAGCGCTTCAGCACCTTCTCGCAGAGATTGCGGCACGGGCCGTAGACCGTGTCGGCGACCAGGACGTGGTCGCCCGCCTTGACGAAGGCGAGGAGTGCCACGGTGATCGCCGCCAGCCCCGACGAGACGAGCATGGCCCGGTAGCCGCCCTCGACCCCGGCCAGCGCCTCCTCCAGCGCGAACATGGTGGGCGTGCCGGAACGGCCATAGGTCACGCCCTCGAACTTCTTGGCACGGGCGGCGTCGCGGGCGGCCACGGTCGGGAAGGTGATGGTCGAGGCGTGGTAGACGGGCGGATTGACCGCGCCGTGATTGTCGCGCGGGTGGCTGCCGAGATGGGTCAGCAGCGTATCCTTGCGCATGAGGGACTGGTGTTCCTTGTCCATGATCGGATCTTCGGTCTCGCTGGTGGGGTCTGGGGCGTTGCGGGTCCTGGGTGGCGGAAGTCAGGCGGCGGGCGGAACCACCCGGAAGCGCGCGTCGCCGTCACGCTCGATCTGGCCGACGAGGTCGACCTCCCAGGTGAGGTACTGGTGCATCGCTTCCTCGATGCCCGTGTCGCGGTCGTAGGGACGGTACCAGACGTCGTCGGGCGCGTCCGCCATGTGCTCGAAGCCCTTGGCGAGCGGCAGCCCGGCCGCCTTCCAGCCGCGGGTGCCGCCGGCCAGCACCGCCGCCGGCCGGCCGAGGATGGCGGCCGCCTCCGGCGCGGCGAGCTTCGCGAACATGCCGTCGGAGGAGGTGACGACGACCAGTTCCGAGCCGGGCAGCTTCGGCAGCGACCCGGCGAACTGCGAGCGCACGGCGAACCAAGCGCCGGGGACGTGGCCGCCGCGGTAGCGCAGGCTGGTGTCGATGTCGACGACGACGGCGCGGCCCGCCGCCAGCAGCGCCTGGACCTCCTGCGGGGCCAGCTCGCGGACGTCCGGCATGCCGCCCAGAATCTCGACCGGCGCCGGCCCGGCGACGAGCGGCCGGTCCTTCAGCCCGTCGGCCAGCACCACCGCCTCCCAGCCCATCTGCACCAGCCAGGAGGCGGTCATGGTCGCCCGCACCCCGTCATTGTCGACGAGGACGATGCGGGCGCCGCGGATGCCGACATAGGTGTCGGTCGCCTGGACGAGCTGGCCGCCGGGCGCATGGCGCGAGTCGGCGCGGTGGCCGGCCTCGAACTCCTCGGGCGTGCGGACGTCGAGAAGGAAGGTCGTCCGCCCCGGCTCGGCCCGCCATCGGGCGAGGTCGGCCTCGGCGACGAACCGGACGCCGACCCGGCGCCCGACCGCGGCCGCCATGTCCCGCGCCCTGGCGATGCCCTCCGCGCTCGGTTCGGGCGCCTTGCCCGAGGCGCCGCGGTCGACCTGGAGGCCCGCCAGATGCCAGCCCATGGTGCCGTTCTTCAGCGCCACCACCCGGTTGGGCAGGCCGGCATTGATGAGCGACTGGGCGCCGATGATGCTGCGGGTGCGCCCGGCGCAGTTGACGACGACCAGCGTGTCCGGCGAGCGGACGATGTCGTTGACGCGGTAGACGAGTTCCGCGCCCGGGCAGTCGATGCCGGTCGGGATGCTGATGTTGTGGTATTCGGCCCAGGGGCGGCTGTCGAGGACCACCATGTCGGTGCCGGCATCCATCAGCCGCTTCACCTCCGCCGCCTCCATCCGCGGCGTCTCACAGGCATGCTCGACGATCTCGCCGAAGGCCTTGCTCGGCACGTTGACGCCCGAGAAGATCTCGTAGCCGGCCGCCTTCCACGACGCCTGCCCGCCCGCCAGCACCGAGACCGAGGTGTAGCCGGCCTGCTGCAGCTTCGCCGCCGCGCGGTGGGCCAGCGTCTCGTCGGCGTCGACCAGGACGATGCGGGCGGTGCGCCGCGGCACGACGCCGGCGAAGCGCGGCTCGAGCCGGCTGAGCGGCACCGAGATCGCGAAGAGGAGATGGCCGTCGCTGAACGGCCCCTCCTCGCGCACGTCGACCAGCGCCAGTTCCTCGCCGTCGGACAGCATCGCCTTCAGCTCCGCCGCCTCGACCAGCGGCGCCTTGACGATGGCAGGGGGCGGGAAGACGGCACAGGTGCCGGACGCCGGCTCGAAGGCGAGGCGGGCCGGCAGACGCTCCAGGCTCATGCCGTACATGTGCAGGTGCAGCGACGGCACCTTGCCCTCGACATGGATCGAATGGATCTCGTCCGGGCCGAAGGAGACGGCGTTGCCGCGGCGCACGGTCTTGCCGCCGGTCTCCTCGATGGTCGCGCGGCCCGATGCGGCGCCGTCGTCGGTGCGCTTCCAGAAGACGTTCCGCTCCTCGCCGTAGACGCCGCTGATGACGGCCCAGGTGGTGTGGTCGTGCGGCGGCTGCGCCTTGCCCGGCACGCCGGCCGAGGCATAGAGGGCGAAGCGATGGTCGGCGTCCTCGGAGAGGCGGTAGATGGTGCCCTTGCCGCCGGCGACGGGGAAATGGGCCGGGGGAAACAGGTCGGTCTTCGCGGCGAGCGCCATGACCTCGGCCGCGATCGCCGAGCGGGCCCCTGGCCCCGTCCCCTCGGTCGCCTCGATCGCGCGCACCCGCGCAACGGTCGCGGCCACTGCCGCGGCCCGCTCGCTATGTACCGACATGCCGGTCCCTCCCGGATTTCTGGATCGTTGGCCGGCGACGCCGGCCCGGGCCGACACTAGCGCAGTTCCGGCGCCGCTTCACCCCCGCGGGGCGCCGTTCTCGACCACCCGGAGCATGGTGGCGAGCCCCTGCCGCCAGCGCGCCGAGCGCCCCGCGGCCTGGGCGACGAAGCGCGACTGCTCGAGGCCGGGCAACGGTCCCGGATCGACGCCGACCAGCCGCGCGACGGCGGCGACCGCCGCCCCGGGGGCGGCCAGGAGGTCCTCGTAGACGATTTCGACCGGCCGTATGCCATTGACCTGAAAGAATCCTCGCCAGAAGTCGTTCTCCGCCCGAATGCGGCCGGTAGCATCGAACAGTGCGCCGATATCGACCGCGTCGTCGACCTCGTCGCCCGCATCCCCCGCCTCGGCGCCCTCCGCTTGCCCGCGCAGCCGGAACCAGGCGTTGGTGCGGGTGGCGATCGCCAGCGAGATCGCCTGCGCCGTCACGTCGCGGCGCCGCAGCCAGACGAAGCGGCTGACGGCGAGATAGCGGCGGAACGCCGGCTGGTCGATGGCCGCCCAGGCCTGATGGAAGTGCATCTTGGCGCCGAAGACGCCGTTGCCGGTGCTGCGCCGGGCGACGAGGGCGCGCAGGTACGCGCCCATCCCGACCGGGAGCGCGAGGCCGAGGCGCCGCGCCATCGGCACGATCATGTCGTGCTGGTTGAAATATTCGGTGGGCACGCCGAGGCGGCCCGTGGCGTGCAGCAGGTCGCAGAGCAGCATCGAGCCGCTGCGTGGCGTCGAGGCGATGACATAGCTGCGCAGTGCGCCGGTCGCGGGCGGCAGGTCGAACTCCGGCCCGAGAAACGGCATCGCCGCTTCGGGCGGCGGGCTGTCGGGCGGCTGCGCGGGATCGGCCATCGCCCGATCCTATCCGCCCCGCGCGCCCGTGCCATCTTCCGATCGCCGCCCCGCGCTTGCTATAAGCACGCTCGGCCTGTCCCCGTAGCTCAGCAGGATAGAGCACAGGATTCCTAATCCTGGGGCCGTGGGTTCGAATCCCGCCGGGGACACCACT
>NZ_JAYSFE010000031.1:0-39980 GCF_041913585.1 Allostella sp. | reverse complement strand
TGGTGGCCGTCGCGCTGGGGCGCCGACGACGAGAAGGGCGCCAGCAACTGGATGACGCCCGCCAACGTGCTGCGCGCCGCCCAGTCGATCCGCGACGGCCGCATGTACAAGCTCGGCCGCACCTACGAGACGGGGATGCCGATGTTCGGCGCCCGCGCCTTCGCACTGCGCATTCCGGGCGCCCCGACGGGCGGCCCGTTCGGCGCCAACAAGCTCGTCTACCATGACGAGTTCGTGGCGACCGAGGTCGGTCAGGTCGGCACCCAGTTCGACGGTCTCGGCCATATCGGCCTGCAGCTCGGCCGCGACGGCGACAAGAACGAGATCCGCTACTACAACGGCCACAGCGAGCAGGACATCGCCGACGCCTACGGCCTGAAGAAGCTCGGCGTGGAGAAGCTGAACCCGCTCTTCACCATCGGCGTCCTGATCGACATGGTCGGCCTGAAGGGCGGGATGATGGATGCCGGCCAGGAGATCACGGTCGCCGACATCCGGGCCGCGCTCGCCCGCCAGCAGATGCGCGAGGACGACATCACCGAGGGCGCGATGGTGGGCTTCCACACCGGCTGGGGCAGCCTGTGGATGAAGAACAACGACCGCTACAATGCCGGCTGCCCGGGCATCGGGCTGGAGGCGGGCCGTTGGCTCGTCGGCCGCAACGTTTCCGTGGTCGGGGCCGATTCGTGGCCGGTCGAGGTCATCCCCAATCCGGACAAGAGCCTGGCCTTCCCGGTCCATGCCGAGATGCAGACGAAGAACGGCATCTTCTTCCACGAGAACCTGAACTTCGAGGCGCTCGCGGCGGACCGGAAGTACCGCTTCGTCTACTCCTTCACGCCGGTGCCGATGAAGGGCGCGACCGGCTCGACCGGCTGCCCCGTCGCGATCACCTGAGCGCAAGGCGGTCAGGCGCCCTCGGCCGCGAGTAGGTCGCGGTAGAGGGCGTCGAGCCGCTGCGTCACCGGCCCGCCGGGACCGCCGCCGATCACCCGGCCGTCGACCGCCGATACCGGGGTGACGCCCCCGAAGGTGCCGGTGACGAAGGCCTCGTCGGCGGTCGCGACCTCGGCCAGGGTGAAGTCCTTCTGCAGCATCGGGATGCCGTTCGCCTCGGCGAGCGCGATCACGTTCGCCCGGGTGATGCCGTTGAACGAGAAGCGGCCGGTCGAGGTCCAGACCTCGCCGCGGCGGACGATGAAGAAGTTGGTGGCGTTGCAGCTGGCGACGAAGCCGTGCGGGTCCAGCATCAGCGCCTCGTCGGCCCCCGCCTTCAGCGCCTGAATCAGCGCCGTGATGAGCGGCAGGCGGCTGTGCGAGTTGATGCGCATGTCGAACATGTCGGGCGGCGTCGTGCGGATGGTCGAGGTGAAGAGGCGCAGCCCCTTCTTCTTGACCTCGGGATTGGGCTCCTTCCATTCCGCGACGATGACGACGGTCGCCGCACCGACCGTGTAGCGCGGGTCCTGGTTGGGGGTCCGCTTGAGGCCGCGCGTCACCATCAGACGGATATGCACGCCGTCCTGCATGTCGTTGGCGGTGACGGTGCGGTAGAGGGCGCCCGCCAGCGCCATCCGGTCCATGCCGATGTCGAGATCGATCGCCGCCGCGCCCTCGTAGAGCCGGTCGAGGTGGCGGTCGAGGAAGGCGACCTTGCCGCGGACGAGACGGAACCCCTCCCAGACGCCGTCGCCCAGCACGAAGCCGGCATCGAAGACCGACACCGTCGCGTCGCGGCGGGGAACCATGTCGCCGTTGACGTAGAGGAGGACGCGGTCGTTGCGCGGATCCTCGACGAAACCCTGCGATCCCTGGACCATCGGTCACCCGGTCAATCGGTGGCGGTGGAGAAGGCGGTAATATGGCTCGGCCGCCGCCGCCAGCGGAATCAGCGCGTCGGGCAGTTCGACCGGCTCGGCGCGCGGCGGCGCGAAGCCGGTCGAGCGCCAGACGGATTCGTACCAGTGCGGCGCCCAGACGCCGTCGCTGTCGCGCGGACCGGCCGGCCAGGACAGCATCGCCCGGTCCCACGGCACCGCGAGGGCGCGGCAGAGCGCGGCCAGCACGCCCGCCGGATCGGCCAGGACATCGGCGGCGTCGATCACCGGCGGGATGCGGCCGGTGCGCCGCGCCTCGCGCTCGAACAGTTCCGCCTGCACCGCGTAGCCGAGATCCTCCAGCGCCACCGTCTCGCGCGCGCGGACATAGGAGGCGACGACCGCCCGCGGATCGCGGATCAGGAAGGCGTTGGCGAGGCCGTCGATCCAGTCCCGGCCGACCTCGGGCAGCAGGTGGTGGGCCATGTGTTTCTGGTAGAAGATCCCGAGGCCCGGCCGCACTTCCCCGACCAGCCGCGCCGCGACCGGCCGCCAGTCGGTCGGCTGGCTGGCGATGACGGCGTCGCGGCCGGGATGGTCCTTGCCGGTGCGCGCGAGATAGAAAGCGTAGAGCGGCTCGTCGACCACCCAGGCATCGGCGCGGTTGCCCCAGGACCGCAGGAGCGCCGTCGACAGGTTGCGCGGTCCGGACCACATGGCGATGCGCCGCACGGCGCCTCCCGGCATCGGCGGGCCCGCCTCGTTCAGAATCGGATGCCGTACCGCGCGGCGATCGTGTCCATGCCCTCGTTGCGCTCGTAGATGCCGGCGTTGGAGACATGCGACAGCATCAGCGAGACGGCGTGCCGCCGCTCGGCGCCGAAGCGGTAGCCGACCTCGATCGCCTCACGGAACAGCACGCGCCCGCCGAGCGCCTTGCGGTCGCTGCGGTCGGTGTCGGTCTCGCCGTCATGGATGGCGAGACCGAGGCTGCCGGAGACGAACGGGCCGCTGGCGAAATCGTACTGCCAGGTGAGGCCGGCATAGGCCTGGCTCGTTTCCCCGGCCACGTTGACCTGGAGGCCGAGATGCGGCCTGGGCGCCCACAGCGCGCGGAGGAAACCGGGCGAGGTGAACAGCACCTCGCCGTTGACGTCGAAGCCCTTGCGCTCCTTGCGCGGACCGAAGATCGGCGGGTCGTGATAGGCGGCGCCGACCTTGATCTCGGACACGATCTGCGCCGCAGCCGGCACGGCCGCCGCCAGCGTCGCGCCGAGCGCCAGCACCATCGGAATCGCTGCCCTCATCCCAGCCCCCTTGCGAAGATGATTCGTCCTGAAATCACCGTACGTTGCAGGGTGATCCTGTCAACCGATCGCAGGATCGGGACGCGTTGTCGCGACCGCTTCGCGTCGGCATAGTGGCCGCATGGACACGTCTCCCGGGCTTCCCGTCGTCGCCGCCGAGCGCCTGCACCGCCAGATCGTCGCCATCCTCGCGGCCTGGGGCATGGATGCCGAGATCGCCGAGGCGACCGCCGGCGCGATGGTCGACACCGACCTGCGCGGCATCGATTCCCACGGCGTGACGATGCTCATCATCTACGAGGAACGGCTCCGGGCCGGGCGGCTCGCGCTGCGGGCGCGGCCCGCGATCCTGCGCGAGACGCCGGTCACCGCACTGATGGATGCCGGCGGCGGCCTCGGCCATTTCCCCTCGCTCGCCGCGATCGACCTCGCCATCGCCAAGGCGCGGCGCATGGGCGTCGCCCTGGTCGCGGTGCGCAACAGCAACCACTACGGCGCCGCCGGCACCTATGCCCTGCGCGCCGCCGAGGCGGGCCTGATCGGCGTCACGGGAACCGGGTCGCGCACCCGCTGCGTCGTGCCGACCGGCGCCCGCAACGCGATGTTCGCGACCAACCCGATCGCCTTCGCGGCGCCGACGCGGCGCAACCGGCCGTTCGTCCTCGACATGGCGACGAGCACGGTCGCGGTCGGCAAGGTCAATCTCTGCTGGCTCAACGACCGGCCGGTGCCGGCGGGCTGGGTCGTCGACGGCGCCGGGCGGCCGGTGACCGATGCCGAGGAGGCCCGGCAGTTCTGCCTGCGCCGCGTCGAGGGCGGGGTGACGCCGCTGGGCGGTCTGCCCGCGATGGCGAGCCACAAGGGCTACGGGCTGGCGGCGATGATCGAGATCCTGTCGACCCAGCTCTCCGGCGCCATCTACTGCGGCACCGCCGACACCGATCCGCGGGCGAAGGCCACGCCCTACGACGATGTCGGGCACTTCTTCCTCGCCCTCGACCCGCGCGCCTTTCGCCCCGACGGTGCATTCGAGGACGAACTCGACCAGATGCTCGACCTCCTGCGCCGGGCGCCGCCGGTCGACCCGGCGCAGCCCGTGCTCGTCGCCGGCGACCCGGAATGGGCGCACTACGACCGCCGTCGGGTCGAGGGCATCCCGATGCCGGTCAAGCTCGTCCACCATGTCCGCGCCATCGCCGCGCGCGCCGGCGCGCCGTTCCTGCTGTTCGGACAGGCGGCCGGCCCTCACCCCCTGGGATAGATTCCGAGCGCCTTGGCGCGGCCGACGGTGAGCGCCGCGACGGCGTCGAGATTGGGGGTGGGGATATCCAGTTCGCGGGCGAAGTCCTGGACCGCGAGCACGATGGCGTCGAGCTCGGTCGGCCGCTTCAGCTCGAAATCCTGGGCCATCGACGGGCGGTGGGCGCCGCCGGGGCCCGGCTTCTGGATGTTGGCGAGCCGCGTCTCGGCGTCGGTGTCGAGGGTGAGGCCGAGGGCTTCGGCCACCCGCTGTCCCTCCTTCAGGACGCCGAGCGCGATCGGCCGCAAGGCCGGGTCGCCGGCGATCTCGGGAATGGTCAGGCCGGTCACCGCGCACATCGGGTTCCAGGCGAGGTTGCCCATCAGCTTGATCCAGACCTCGGCCCGGATGTCGGCGACGACGGGCGCGTCGATGCCGGCCGCCGTGCAGGCCTCGGAGATCGCCGCGATACGAGCCGTGCGGCTGCCGTCCGGCTCGCCCAGCAGCAGCCGGTTGCGCTTGGGCGACTTGTTGACGACGGTGCCGGGCGACACGACTTCGTTGGCGGAATAGACCACCGAGCCGACAGCGCGCGCGATCGGCAGCCGGTCCCAGAGGATGCCCTCGGGATCGAGGCGGGCGAGGCGGCGCTCTGCGGCCGGACCGGGGTGGCCGTGGAAGTACCACCACGGGACGCCGTTGGTGGCGAAGACGACGGCGGTCTCGGGTCCCAGCAAGGGCTGCATCGCCGCGACCGCGCCCGGCAGCGCCGGCGCCTTCAGCGTCACGATCACCGCGTCCTGGGCCCCCGCCCGGCGCGGATCGTCGGTGGCGAACGGGCGGACATGGATGCGCTCCTCGCCCGCCAGCACCGTCAGGCCGCGATCCTGGACGGCGGCGAGATGGGGGCCGCGGGCGATCAGGGTGACGTCGATGCCGGCACGCGCCAGGCGCGCGCCGAAATTGCCGCCGACGGCGCCGGCGCCGTAGATGCAGATGCGCATGGGATGTCTCCGCCCGGGAGAGGGTCGCTGGAGGGTCGCGGGAAGCCCGTCTAGACGCTGAGATAGCGTCGCACGGCCGTCTCGTCCATCGCCGCGCCCTCGCCCGACAGCACGACCTCGCCGCGGTCCATGACGACGAAGTCGTCGGCGAGCTCGCGCGCGAAATCGAAGTACTGCTCGACAAGCACGATCGCCATCGTGCCGATCTGGCGGAGATGACCGATGACGCGGCCGATATCCTTGATGATGGAGGGCTGGATGCCCTCGGTCGGCTCGTCGAGCAGCAGCAGCCGGGGGCGCATCACGAGCGCGCGGGCGAGCGCCAGCTGCTGCTGCTGGCCGCCCGACAGGTCGCCGCCGCGCCGGCCGAGCATCGAGCGCAGCACCGGGAAGAGCTCGAAGATCTCCGAAGGAATGGTGCGCTGGCGGCGGGCGAGGCAGGCGAACCCGGTACGCAGGTTCTCCTCGACCGTCAGCAGCGGGAAGATCTCGCGCCCCTGGGGGACGAGCGCGATGCCGCGCCGCGCCCGCTCGTAGGGCGGGATGCCCGCGAGGTCCCTGCCCTCCCAGACGATGCGCCCGCCACTCGTCGGCCGATGCCCGGCGACGGCACGCAGCAGCGACGTCTTGCCGACGCCGTTGCGGCCCATGACGCAGGTGACCCGGCCGGGCTGCGCCGCGAGCGAGACCTTCTTCAGCGCCTGTGCGGCCCCGTAATGGACGTCGATGGCTTCGACCGTCAGCATGGCTCAGCGTCCCAGATAGACTTCGACGACGCGCTCGTTGGCGCTGACGGCATCGAGCGAGCCCTCCGCCAGCACCGAGCCCTCGTGCAGGACCGTCACCCGGACGCCCAGCGCCCGGACGAAGCTCATGTCGTGCTCGACGACGACGACCGAGCGGGTGCGGTTGATGTCGCGCAGCAGTTGGGCCGTCTGCTCGGTCTCGGCGTCGGTCATGCCGGCCACCGGCTCGTCGACCAGCAGCAGCGCCGGCTCCTGCGCCAGCAGCATGCCGATTTCCAGCCACTGCTTCTGGCCGTGCGACAGGGTGCCGGCGGAACGGTGGCGGAGGTCCGTCAGGCGGGTGATCGCCAGGATCTCCTCCAGCCGGTCCCGCTCCGCCCCGGTCATGCGGGCGACCAGCGTCCGGAAGACGCTGCGCGGCTGCTTCACCGCCAGGACCAGGTTGTCCCAGACCGTATGCATCTCGAACACGGTCGGGCGCTGGAACTTGCGGCCGATGCCGAGTTCGGCGATCGCCGCCTCGTCGAGGCGCGACAGGTCGTGCTGGCCGGCGAAGAGCACGGTGCCGGCGTCGGGCCGGGTCTTGCCGGTGACGACGTCCATCATCGTCGTCTTGCCGGCCCCGTTCGGACCGATGATCGCCCGCATCTCGCCCGGCTCGATGAAGAGCGACAGGCCGTTCAGCGCCCGAAAGCCGTCGAACGACACCGAAACGCCGTCGACATAGAGGATGGCCGTGGTCTCGACCGGCGCGGTCATCGGCCCTGCTCCACCGGCACCGGCTGATCGGCCGGCACCGGTCGTTCCGCGGCGGCCGGCAGCGCCCGGCGCCGGCCGATCGCGCCGAGCGTGCCCAGGATGCCCTTCGGCAGGAAGAGGGTGACCGTGACGAAGAGCGCGCCCAGGGCGAAGAGCCAGACCTCCGGCATCGCGCCCGTCATCCAGGTCTTGAAGGCGTTGACGACGACGGCGCCGAGTGCTGCGCCGACCAGCGTGCCGCGGCCGCCGACGGCGACCCAGATCACCGCCTCGATCGAGTTGGTGGGGGCGAACTCGCCGGGATTGATGATGCCGACCTGCGGCACGTATAGCGCGCCCGCGACGCCGGCCATCATCGCCGAGACGACGAAGACGAAGAGCTTGTAGCGGTCGACCCGGTAGCCGAGGAACCGGGTGCGGCTCTCGGCGTCGCGGATTGCGACCAGCACCAGCCCGAAGCGCGAGGCGACGATCCAGCGCGCGACGAGGAACCCGCCGGCGAGCGCGACGCAGGTGGCGGCGAAGAGCGCCGCCCGGGTGCCCTGGTCGCGCACCGCGAAGCCCAGGATCTCGCGGAAGTCGGTCAGGCCGTTGTTGCCGCCGAACCCCATGTCGTTGCGGAAGAAGGCGAGCATCAGCGCGAAGGTCAGCGCCTGGGTGATGATCGAGAGATAGACCCCCGTCACCCGCGAGCGGAAGGCGAACCAGCCGAAGACGAAGGCCAGCAGGCCCGGCACGGCCAGCACCATGACGGCGGCGAACCAGAACTGGTCGAAGCCCCACCAGTACCAGGGCAGCTCCTTCCAGTTGAGGAAGACCATGAAGTCCGGCAGCAGCGGATGGCCATAGACGCCGCGGGTGCCGATCTGGCGCATCAGGTACATGCCCATGGCATAGCCGCCGAGCGCGAAGAAGGCGCCGTGGCCGAGCGAGAGGATGCCGCAATAGCCCCAGACGAGGTCGAGGGCGATGGCGAGCAGCGCGTAGCACAGCCACTTGCCGACGAGCACGACGAGATGGGTCGGGACGTGCCAGGGCGAGGACGGCGGCAGCGCCAGGTTGGCGAACGGCACCAGCACGGCGGCGGCGGCCAGCACCAGGAGGAAGAGGATGCCGGGCCAGCCGGCGAGGAGGCGACGGGTCAGCATCGCGTCACGCCTCCACCGCGCGCCCGCGCAGCGCGAAGAGCCCGCGCGGGCGCCGCTGGATGAAGAGGATGATGAGCACCAGGATGATGATCTTGCCGAGGACGGCGCCCGCCACCGGCTCCAGGATCTTGTTGGCGATGCCGAGCGTCAGCGCGCCGGCCAGCGTGCCCCAGAGGTTGCCGACGCCGCCGAACACCACGACCATGAAGCTGTCGATGATGTAGGCCTGCCCGAGGTTGGGGCTGACATTGTCGATCTGCGACAGGGCGACGCCGGCGATGCCGGCGACGCCCGAGCCGAGCGCGAAGGTCATGGCGTCGACGCGGTGGGTGCGGATGCCCATCGAGCTCGCCATCGGCCGGTTCTGGGTGACCGCGCGCATCTGCAGCCCGAACGCCGTCCGGCGCAGCACGACCAGCAGCAGGACGAAGACGAGGATCGCGAAGACGATGATCCAGAGCCGGCTCCAGGTCAGCGTCAGGCCGTAGAAATCGACCGCGCCGGACATCCAGGACGGGTTCGACACCTCGCGGTTGGTCGGGCCGAAGACGCTGCGGACGGCCTGCTGGATGGCGAGGCTGAGGCCCCAGGTGGCGAGCAGGGTCTCCAGCGGGCGGCCGTAGAGCCAGCGGATGACCGAGCGCTCGAGCACGGCGCCGACCGCGGCCGTGAAGAGGAAGGCGACGGGCAGGGCGACGAAGAGCGCATAGTCGAGCAGGCCCGGCGCCTGGGTCCGGAACAGCTCCTGGACGACGAAGGTCGTGTAGGCGCCGAGCATCACCATCTCGCCGTGCGCCATGTTGATGACGCCCATGACGCCGAAGGTGACGGCGAGGCCGACCGCGGCCAGCAGCAGCACCGCGCCGAGCGACAGGCCGTAATAGAGGTTCTGGGCGTAGTCGAGCATCGCCAGATGCCGCTGGATGGCGGCCGCCGCGGTGCGGGCGGCGTCCGCCACCGCCGGCGGCGCGCCGTTGGCCGCCGACAGCAGCAGGCCCAGCGCCTCGCGGTCGGTGCGCGCGCCGACGACGGCGGCGGCCGCGACCCGATCGGCCTCCGGCCTGTCGGAGACGAGGACGATCGCCGCCCGCGCCGTCTCCATCGCCCGGCGGACGTCGGCGTCCTTCTCCTGCGCGATCGCCGCCGTCAAGGGCGCGAGGCCGGCCGGGTCGCGCTGCTTGAAGAGGGCGTCGGCGGCCGCGATCCGCTCGCTGCGGCTGCCGACGGTGAGCGTCAGGCCGCCGAGGAGACCGGAGAGCTGGCGGCGCAGCCGGTTGTTCAGGTTCGCCGCCTCGAGGTCGCGGTCGGAGGCGGCGCCGGCGGCGGCCCCGGTGGCGGCATCGGTGAGCGCGCCGCCCGAGGCCGTGGCGGCGATGACCACGCGCTGGTCGGCGCGGCGAAGGAAGAGACGGCCTTCGGAGAGGGCCTTGAGGGCGGCCGCGGCGCGTGCGTCGCCGGACCGCGCCAGCGTCTCCATGGCTTCGCCCTTGGCGGAATAGTCGTCGCCGGCGAGCGCGGCGAGTGCCGCCGCGAGATCGCTCGTCGCCTGGGCGGGCGCCGTGGCGGCGAGGGCGGAGAGGCCGATCGCGAGGACGAGGGTCAGGCCGCGCAGGAACGAGAACATGGGTGGGGTCCGTCTCGCTGCCGAAGGGCGGGATCGCGGAAACCGGGGCGCCCGGGCCGGCTTGGTGCCGACCCGGGCGGCCGGAGCTACTGGAACTTCGGCTTCTCGCAGCCGCCGCAGACCCACGGGTAGGTCCAGTCGGCGGTCAGCTTGGCGGACTCGGGGATGTAGGGCGACCAGGCCGCGCCCGCGACCAGACCCTTCGTCTTCCACACCGTGTTGAACTGGCCGTCGGCCTTGATCTCGCCGATCAGCACGGGCTTGGAGATGTGGTGGTTGACGCCCATCACCGAGACGCCGCCCGTCAGGTTCTTGACCTTCTGGCCGTACATCGCCTGGCGCACGGCGTCGACGTTGGTCGTGCCGGCCTGCTGGACCGCCTGCACCCACATCTTGAAGCCGATGTAGTGCGCCTCCATCGGATCGTTCGTCACCCGCTTCGGGTTCTTGATGAAGGCCTGCCACTCCTTGATGAAGGCGTCGTTCTCCGGCGTCTTCACGCTCATGAAGTAGTTCCAGGCGGCGAGATGGCCGACCAGCGGCTTGGTGTCGATGCCGGCCAGTTCCTCCTCGCCGACCGAGAAGGCGACGACCGGGATGTCGGTCGCCTTGACGCCCTGGTTGCCGAGCTCCTTGTAGAAGGGAACGTTGGCGTCGCCGTTGATGGTCGAGACGACGGCGGTCTTCTTTCCGGCCGATCCGAACTTCTTGATCTCGGCGACGATCGACTGCCAGTCGGAATGGCCGAAGGGGGTGTAGTTGATCATGATGTCCTCGGACTTCACGCCCTTGGACTTGAGGTAGGACTCGAGGATCTTGTTGGTCGTACGCGGATAGACGTAGTCGGTGCCGGCCAGCACCCAGCGCACCACCTTCTCCTCGCTCATCAGGTAGTCGACGGCGGGGATCGCCTGCTGGTTCGGCGCCGCGCCGGTGTAGAAGACGTTGCGCGACGATTCCTCGCCCTCGTACTGGACGGGATAGAAGAGCAGGCCGTTCAGCTCCTCGAACACCGGCAGCACCGACTTGCGGCTGACCGAGGTCCAGCACCCGAACACCGCCGACACCTTCTGCTGGCTGATGAGCTCGCGCGCCTTCTCGGCGAACAGCGGCCAGTTGGACGCCGGGTCGACGACCACCGCCTCCAGCTTCTTGCCGAGCAGGCCGCCCTTCTTGTTCTGGTCGTCGATCAGCATCAGCATGACGTCCTTGAGCGTCGTCTCGCTGATGGCCATCGTGCCCGAGAGCGAATGCAGGACGCCGACCTTGATCGTGTCCTGGGCCAGCGCCGGCCCGGCCAGGGTGGCCGCCGCCATCGCGGCGCCGGCGATAAAGCTCTTGGTGCCTATCTTCATGGCTGTCCTCGTCCCCAATCTCCCGGACGGGTGCCGCCGCCGAATTCCCTCTGCGGCTGGTCACGCCCGTATGCTGCAAGGCAGCAAGGGATGTGCCATCCCGGCGCGGAACGAACGCGGGAGGCGATCGGGCAGGCTCGGGGCCGCGCTTGTCGCGATTTCGCCCATAAATTGTGCATTGCTTCGGCAGTGCCGAATGCAACTGCCCCAGGGCGGGCAATGCTTGCGACGCGCCGGCGGAGAGCGCCATTCTGTCGCAGCCGTCGTCGGCGGGCAGAACCGATCCGGGGCTCGCGACGACGATTGCGGGCCGCCTGTCTCTGCCGGGACCGGTGGCCCGACTCGTTTCCGCCAAGCGCCAGACCCGAGGACCTGCCGATGATCCCGACCCGAACCGCCGCGGCCGCGCTCGCCGCCGCCGCGCTGCTCGCCGCCGCCGGCTCCGCCCATGCCCAGGACCGCATCGCCCGCGGCAAGTACCTCGCCGCCATCATGGACTGCGGCGGCTGCCACATGCCGGGCGCCTTCACGGGCAAGCCCGACGCGAGCCGGTTCCTCGCCGGCGAATCGATCGGCTTCGAGATTCCGGGGCTCGGCATCTTCTATCCGCCGAACCTGACCCCCGACCGCGACACCGGCCTCGGCAAGTGGAGCGAGGCGGACATCGTCAAGGCGGTGCGCAAGGGGGTGCGTCCGGACGGGCGCGAACTGGCCCCGGCGATGCCCTGGCGGGCCTATGCGGCGCTCAACGACAGCGACGCCCGGGCGCTCGCCGCCTATCTCAAGAGCCTGAAGCCGGTCGCCAACAAGGTGCCGGAGCCGGTCGGCGCCGGGCAGCCGGCCAAGGCCCCCTACATGACGGTGGTGGTGCCGAAGTGAGCGGGCGGGAGGGGCGCCGCCGCCCCTCCCCCACCCTGCGGGCCGGCTACTTCCGGACGAGCTCGCACTTGCTCTCGGCCAGGGGGATCGTCACCTCCGACGCCGGGATGGTGCGCAGCACCTTGAAATAGTCCCACGGCGCCTTCGATTCGTTCGGCGCCTTGACCTCGACCAGGTACATGTCGTTGGCGAGCCGGCCGTCGGGACGGATCTTCGCCTTCGGCGCGAAGAAGTCGTCGACCGGCGTCTCGCGCATCTTCGCCGCCACCTTGGCGCCGTCGGTGGTGCCGGCCGCCTCGACCGCGCGCAGATAGTGCAGGACCGAGGAGTAGACGCCGGCCTGGATCATGCCGGGCATCTTCTGGGTGCGGGCGAAATAGCGCTTCGACCAGGCGCGGCTCGCCTCGTCGCGGTCGTGATAGAAGGCCATCGTGGTCAGGAGGCCCTTGGACGAGGCCAGCCCCAGCGCATGGACGTCGCTCAGCACGATGACGAGGCCGACCAGCTTCTGGCCGCCCTCGACGATGCCGAACTCGGCCGCCTGCTTGACCGTGGTGATGGTGTCCTGGCCGGCGTTGGCGAGCCCGATGATCTTGGCCTTCGACGACTGCGCCTGCAGCAGGAAGGACGAGAAGTCGGCGTTGCTGATCGGATGCCGGACATTGCCCAGCACCTTGCCGCCGCCCGAGGTGACGATGGTCTCGAGGTCCTTCGCCATCTGGTGCCCGAAGGCATAGTTGGCGACCAGGAGGAACCAGGTGTCGCCCTTCTCGGCCAGCACCGCGCGCGCCGTGCCGTAGGCCTGGGAATAGGTGTCGAAGACCCAGTGGAAGCCGGTCGGCGAGCAGTCCTCGTTGGTCAGCCGCGTCGTCGCCGGGCCGGAGAAGAGGGCGATCTTGCCGCGCTCCTTGGCGATCGCCTGCACGGCCAGCGCGACGGCGGAGTTGGTGAGGTCCGCGATCGCCGTCACGCCGTCGGCGTCGTACCACTTGCGGGCCGTCGCGGCGGCGATGTCGGGCTTGTTCTGGTGGTCGACGGCGACGACCTCGATCGGCTTGCCCAGCGCCTTGCCGCCGAAATCCTCGATCGCCATCTTCGTCGCCTCGACCGACCCGAGGCCGCCGAACTCGGCGTAGAGGCCGGTCTGGTCGTTGAGGACGCCGATCTTCACCTGATCCTGCGCCGCGGCCGGCAGCGCCAGCCCGAGGGCCGCCGCCAGCGCGGCTGCCGCCCAAATCCTTCTCATCGCTCTTCCTCCATCCGAGGCCTCGCCCCGGGGGAGAGCCGAGGGGCGGCCGCCGCCCTTCTAGCCGATCGGCGGCCGCCCGGCATCCTTCTTCCGCCCCTCAGAAACGCACCTCCCCGACCAGCCGCACCTCGCGCCCGCGCAAGGGCGTCACGTCCTTCAGTGGCGAGACGTGGTTGCGACCCTCGGCGTCGGTCAGGTTGCGGCCCTGGAGACGCAGGGTCAGCCCGTCCTCGTCCGGCAGCGGCCGCCAGGCGATGTCGGCGTTGAGAACGGTGTAGCCGCCGGTCTCGGTCTCGCCGGGTGCGGTGCGGTCCTGGCGGAGCGCGCCCTGGACCTCGCCGCGCAACGTCAGCCGGCCGAAGTCGGCCGTCGTGCCGACGGTGTAGGAGACCGGCGGGATGCGCGGCAGCGGCGTCCCCGCCCCCCGCTGCTCCGCCCACACGAAGTCGGCGCGACCGTCGAAGGCCAGCGTCCAGCCGTCGCCGCGCAGCGCCGTCCAACCGAGCTCGAGCTCGATGCCCCGGAAGTCCGCGTCGGTCTGCCGGTAGCGCACGAGGTCGAGCCCGTCGACGCTGCCGCCCGCCAGGTCGCCGAAGATGAAGTTGTCGTAGCGCGCGGCGAAGAGGTTGACGCCCCCGGTCACGTCGCCGACGCGGCGGCGCAGCGACAGCTCGGCATTCCAGGCCGATTCCTTGCGGAGGTTCGGATCGCCGACCTCGAACGAGCCGGTCGCGAGGTGGGGACCGTTGGCGAACAGCTCCTCGGCGGTCGGCGCCCGCTCGGTCCGGGACAGCGAGGCGCCGATCTGCCAGCCGCCGCCCAGCCGATAGGTCGCGCCGGCCGACATGCTGATGCCCGTGAAGTTTCGCTCGCGGGCGAGCGCGGCCGCCTCGACCCGCGTCTGCTCCAGGCGGGCCCCGGCGGTGAAGATCCACGACCCCAGCTCGTAGCGCTCGAGCAGGAAGCCGGCCCAACTGTCGGTGACGGTCGGCGGGATGAACGCCTCCTCGCCCTCGGCCTTGAAGTCGCGCCGGCCGCCCTGGATGCCGACGATGCCGGTCAGCCCGCCCAGCGGCGCATGCTCGGCTTCGAGGCGGCCCTCCCAGCTCCGGTTGCGGAACTGGGTGCCGGCGGCGCCGTTCTCGATCTCCTTGTGCTCGTAGTCGGCGAAGCCGATCCGGCCGCGCAGCTCGCGGACGCCCGCGAGCGGTTCGCGGATGCCGAACCGGGCGTCGTAGCGCGTCTGGCGCATGTCGATCGCGACGCGCTCCTCGGCTGCCTCCTCCTCGTGCTCGTGGCCGTCCTCGTCCTCATGGTCGTGGTCATGGTCGTCCTCGGCATGGACGTGGCCGCCGGACGGGATGCCGTAGCGCGTCTGGAAGCGGGAGACCGATAGGCCGAGAAAGCCCCAGTCGCCGACATAGCTGGCGCCGACCGCCCCGCCCTTCGAGCGCACGAAGCTGTTCTCGACCCGCCCCTCGCGCCCGCCCGCGGCATAGTCCGACGCGCTTCCGGCGAAGCCTTCGGCGTGGAGCACGAGGTTGCGCCCGATCGCCCCGTCGATCGCGGCGAAGCCCTGCGCGTCGCGCGCCGCAGTGCCGTACTCGAACCGGGCGATGCCGGCGACGCCGCCGGCGGGCCGCCGCTCGGGAATGCGGCCGTCGATCACGTTGACGAGGCCGCCCACCGCCGCGCCGCCATAGAGCAGGGTCGCCGGCCCACGCAGCACCTCGACGCGCTCGACGCCCGCCATCGGTGCCGCCACCGCGTGGTCGGGGCTGACCGTGGAGGCGTCGAACGTGTCGAGGCCGTTCTGCAGCACCCGCACCCGCGGGCCGGACTGGCCGCGGATGACCGGCCGGCTGGCGCCCGGCGCGTAGCCGGTCTGGGCGACCCCCGGCACCCCGCGCAGCGTTTCCCCGATGGTCGCCGCCCGGGCGCGGTCGAGCGCCTCGCCCTCCAGCACCGCATTCCCCTCGACGACGTCGGAGCGGGACTGGCCGAGCGGCGCCGTCACCAGGATCGAGCCGAGATTGACCGCCCCGCCCTCGACCATCTGCGCCGCAGCCCCGCCCGCCGCCAGAAGCCCCGCGGCGACCGCGATCGCTCCGCCGCCCAGACCCACTCGCCGCTTCGCCATCCTTGCCCCCAGGAATACATCGCCTGAATTGTTATGACATAACATCACGTGTAGCGCCAAGCGCTCGCGGAACGATCCATTCGGTCGCGGGTTGGCCCGAAAGGACACAGCCCGGCGGAGTAGCCTCCCTTGAGCCACACCCTTCCAGCCCAGTCGCAGCCGACCCAGCCCGGCCTCGAAGCCGACATGCACCCCGCGCCCGACCACGCGCCGCGCTTCCCCGGCGCCGGCCGCCTCGCCGGCCAGGTCGCGCTGATCTCCGGCGGCGACAGCGGCATCGGCCGGGCCGTCGCGGTCGCCATGGCGCGCGAGGGCGCCCGGATCGCCCTCCTTCACACCCCGCGCGAGCATGGGGATGCGATCGACACGGTCGAGCTGGTCGAGGCCGAGGGCAGCCAGGCCATGACGCGGGCCGGCGACATCGGCTCGGAGGCGTTCTGCCGGGAGGCCGTCGCGGCGGTCCTCGCCCGCTTCGGCCGCCTCGACATTCTCGTCAACAACGCCGCCGAGCAGCACCCGCAGGACGACCTGACGAAGATCGACGCGGCCCAGCTCGAGCGGACGTTCCGCACCAACGTCTTCGGCTGCTTCTTCCTGACCAAGGCGGCGCTGCCGCACCTCCGGGAGGGGTCGGCGATCATCAACACGACCTCGGTCACCGCCTACAAGGGCAGCGGCCACCTCATCGACTATGCCGCGACGCGCGGCGCCATCGTCGCCTTCACCCGTTCGCTGGCGGACGCCCTGGTCGGCCGCGGCATCCGGGTCAACGGCGTGGCGCCGGGGCCGATCTGGACCCCGCTCATCCCGGCGTCGTTTCCGCCCGACCGGGTGGCCGAGCATGGCCGCGCGACGCCGATGAAGCGGCCGGGGCAGCCGCACGAGGCGGCGTCCTGCTACGTCTTCCTCGCCAGCAAGGACGCGTCCTACATGACCGGCCAGGTCCTCCATCCCAACGGCGGGACGCCGGTCAACGGCTGATGCCCGATCGCGGCGGCGGGCCGGCCGAGACGCTCGCGGCCGCCGGTCTCGTCCACAGTTCCGACGACGAGCCCGGCATCGCGCGGCACGCCGCCGGCCCCGGCTTCGTCTACCGCGATCCGGCCGGCCGGCCGATTCGCGACCGGGCGACGCTGGGCCGTATCCGCAAGCTGGCGGTTCCTCCCGCCTACCGGTCGGTGTGGATCTGCGCCGATCCCCGCGGCCATCTCCAGGCGACCGGGCGCGATGCCCGCGGCCGCAAGCAGTACCGCTACCACCCCGACTGGCGGACCGTACGCGATGCCGCCAAGTTCAGTCGGATGCGCGCCTTCGGCCGCGCCCTGCCGGCGCTCCGTGCGGCGGTCGCGCGCGACCTCGCCCGGCCCGAACTGACGAAGGAGAAGGTCGTCGCCGGCGTCGTGCGACTGCTGGAGGGCACGTTGGTCCGCGTCGGCAACGACCGTTACGCGGCCGAGAACGGCTCCTACGGGCTGACGACCCTGCGCAAGCGCCATGCCGCCGTCGAGGGCAGCCGCATCCGGCTCGAGTTCCGGGGCAAGGGCGGACGTCGGCAAGCGGCCGAGTTCGGCGACCGCCGCGTCGCCAGGCTGGTCGCCGCCTGCCGCGAACTGCCGGGGCAGCGGCTCTTCCAGTATCTCGATGCCGCGGGCGATCGCCATCCCGTAGGCTCGGAGGACGTCAACGCCTATCTCGCGCGGGTGACCGGGCAGGACTTCACCGCCAAAGACTTCCGGACCTGGGCCGCGACGCTCCTCGCAGCCTGCCATCTCGCCGCCGAGACGCGGCCGGAGACCGAGGGGGAGGCGCGGCGCACGGTGCTGGAGTGCGTCCGCCGGGTTGCCGCCAACCTCGCCAACACGCCCGCCGTGTGCCGCAAGTGCTATATCCATCCGGGCGTGCTGGAGGCCTATGCCGCGGGCCGCCTGCCGGGCCGGCCGCCGGACGAGCGGGCGATGCTGCGGCTCCTCGCGCGGCTCGATCGCGAGCGCCCGCCCGACGGGGCATAGGACACGGGCTGGCATCCCGGCGTCCGTTGGGGCATTGCTGGCCCCCGCCGCAGCGCCGCCGCACGAGGTCCCCGATGCCGACCACGCCCGCCGATGCCCTCGCCGTCGTCACCTTCTGGCGCGATGCCGGCCCGGACCGCTGGTTCACCAAGGACGAAGCGTTCGACCGGGCCTTCGCCGACCGCTTCGGCGCACTGCACCGGTCCGCAGCCGCGGGTGCGCTCGACGGCTGGCTGGTGACGCCCGAGGGCGCGCTGGCGCTGGTCCTGCTGCTCGACCAGTACCCGCGCAACTGCTTCCGCGGCACGCCCGCGATGTACGCGACCGACGCGAAGGCGCGCCAGGCGGCGGCGGCGGCGCTCGCGGCCGGCCACGACCGGGCGATCGCGCCGGACCTGCGGCTCTTCCTCTACCTGCCCTTCGCGCATTCCGAGGACCCGGCCGACCAGGACCGTTCGGTGGCGCTGATCGGCGCCCTCGGCCAGCCGCACCGCGACCATGCCGAGCGCCACCGCGGCATCGTCCGTCGCTTCGGCCGCTTTCCCCACCGCAACCCGATCCTGGGCCGGACCATGACGGCCGACGAGCAGCAGTTCCTCGACGAAGGGGGCTTCGCCGGCTGATCCGGCGGCGCGGGTCAACCTGCGGGCGCCACGCGGGCGATGCAGCGGAACAGCCAGTCGAGCCCGGCATCCATCAGCGCGACGCGCGGCGCGACGACCCGGATCGGGAAAGTCTGGAGCGCCAGCGGCGCCGCTACCCCGCGCACCCCGAACCGCGGGCCATGGAGGGCCACCAGCCGGCTCGGCAGGGCCGCCAGGAGGTCGCTGCCGGGCAGCAGCGACAGGGCGATCGCGAACGCGGGCACTGTCAGCACCACCCGGCGCTGGCGTCCGAGCTTCGCCAGTTCCTGGTCGACATAGCCGTGGGTTCCGCCCTCGATCGAGACGAGCAGATGCCGCGCGCCGCAATAGCGGTCGAGCGACGGATCGGACAGGAAGGGATGGTCGGCCCGGGCGGCCACCACGAAGCTCTCCTCGAACAGGGTCTCGTGGGCGAACCGGGCCGGCACCGGATCGATCGGACCGACCGCCAGGTCGCTCTGCCGGTTCTCCAGATCCGCCAGCGCCGTCTCGACCCGCATCGGGCGTAGGGCGAGGTCGATGCCGGGGGCCTCGCGGGCGACCGCTGCGGCCACACCCGGCAGGAACACCGCCGCGACCCCGTCCGGGGCGGCGACCCGGAAGTGGCGGCGCGAACGCATCGGGTCGAAGGGGGCGGCTCCGGCGACCACGCCGCGGACGCGCGCCAGGATGTCGGCGATCGGCACTGCCAGTTCCAGCGCCCGCGTCGTCGGCTGCACGCCCTTGGGCGTGCGCAGGAACAGGGGATCGTTGAGCAGGCGCCGCAGGCGGCCGAGCCCGTGGCTGACCGCCGACGGCGACAGGTTCAGGTGGGCGGCGGCCCGGCCGACATGGCGTTCGGCCAGCACGACCTCGAACAGCAGCAGCAGGTTGAGGTCCGTCCGGGATAGATCGATCTGATTCAGCATATCTGTGAAATCGTATCATTTGTCTCATCGACCTGGAACCGGCATCACTCCCGGAGAGGGGGCCCGTCCCGGCGCCCCCGGCACCGAGGAGCACCAGGATGACCCCCACTCCGCCCGAAGCCGTCGCCGTCGTCGCGTTCTGGCGCGACGCTGGACCCGCTCGCTGGTTCGCCAAGGACCCGGCGTTCGACCGCACCTTCGCGGCCCGCTTCGCCGCCGACCATGCCGTTGCCGCGGCGGGCGGTCATGACGGCTGGACGGCGAGCCCTGACGGCGCCCTGGCCCTGGTCCTGCTGCTCGACCAGTACCCGCGGAACGCCTTTCGCGGAACGCCGGCCATGTATGCGACGGACCCCGCGGCTCGCCGGATCGCGAGTGCCGCCGTTGCGGCGGGGCATGACCGCCACGTCGCCCCCGGCCTGCGCCTCTTCTTCTATCTGCCCTTCGGCCATTCGGAGGACCCGGCCGACCAGGAACGTTCGGTCGCGCTGGCGCGCGGCCTGGGCCAGCCCAGCCTCGGCCATGCCGAGGGCCACCGCGACATCGTCCGGCGCTTCGGCCGGTTCCCGCACCGCAACCCGATCCTGGGCCGCACCACCACGCCCGACGAGCGGCGCTTCCTCGACGAAGGCGGCTTTGCCGGTTGACCCGGGCCGCCTGTGGTGGCTGGGGGCGGCGGGCTGGGTGGAGCCGGTGAGCCTCGCCGCCGCCGCCGGCCAGCGGCCTCTCTGGTCCGAAGCCGTCCGCCAGGCCGGTCGGAGATCGGCCACGCCCGCCCCGGCGCTCGCCGGCACGCTTCCCGGGGAACCGGCGCCCGCCGCGAGCGACGACACGAATCCGCGATCTGACTGAACTCCTCGATCGCGCCGCGCGACGGAGTTGCAGGAGCCCGACCAGCGCGGCCCCGCCAGGTGCCCCGCAACCGCTCCATCAGGGAAAGGGAACGACCATGGCGAAGGTGAAAGGCACGCCGGCCCCGGACGTCATCGGCCCAGTCTTCGGGCCCGACCCGGCCTTCGACGGCGACGACACGATCTCGGCTGGCGCCCAGAACGACACCGTCGACACCGGACCCGGTCGCAACTGGGCGAACGGCAACGGCGGCGACGACTGGATGTTCGGCGGCGACAACCTGGACACCCTTCACGGCGGGGCGCAGAACGACACGCTGGTCGGCGGCGGCGAGAGGGACCTGCTCTACGGCGATCTCGACGACGACCTGATCTTCGGCGGGACCGAGAACGACACCATCTTCGGCGACGGCTTGCTCACCGCCCCGGAGCGGGGCGTCGGCGCCGATCCCAGCAAGCATGCCGACCGGATCTTCGCCGGCCGCAACGACGACCTCGTGTTCTCGGGCCCCGGCCCCGACGAGGTGCATGGCGACCAGGATTCGGACACTCTCTATGGCGGCCACGAGAACGACACGCTCGACGGCGGCACCGGACGAGACACCCTCGTCGGCGGTCCGGACGACGACCGGCTCACCGGCGGCGACGATCGCGACACGTTCGTCTTCGGGTCGGGCTCCGGCAAGGACGTGGTGACGGATTTCGACCCGGACCGGGACCGGATCATCGTCGAACCCGGCGTCAACGGCACCGGCATCGACGACCCCGACGCGCTGCGCGGACGCCTGTCCACGAACGCCAACGGCGACGCCGTGCTCGATCTCGGCGGCGGCAACACGGTCACCTTCACCGGGGTCGGCGTCGACGAGCTGGTGGAGCGGCCGCCGGGCTCGCCCGACCCGTTCGTCGTCGACTACTACTGACCCCGGATACTGCTGGTCCCCGACTACGGACCACCCGGGCCCGGCGTCCGCCACAGCCACCAGGTGCCCACGAGGCCGGCCGCGGAGAACAGCGTCATCGCGGCGAAGCCGGCGCCACCGAACTGGCCGTAGAGGACGCCGGCGACCGGCATGGCGATGCCGAAGGCGATGCCGCCGGCGATCGCGCTGTGCAGGCTCTGGGCGGTCGCCGAGCGTTCGGGCAGGACGGTCTGCGCGATGTAGGTCATGGCCCCGAGATGCGCGGCGCCGAAGGTGGCGGCGTGCAGCGGCTGCAGCAGGGCCAGCGTCAGGGGATCGGACCCCAGCGCCGTCAGCGGCCAGCGCACGAGCCCGGCCGCGCCGCCGGCGGCGAGCAGGCCGAGCGGCCCGATGCGGGCCAGGACGTCGCGCCCCCAGACGAAGAAGAGAATCTCGGCCACCACCGATTCCGCCCAGAGGAAGCCGACGAAGCCGGCCGAGAGCCCCGCCCCCTGCCAGTGCAGGGTGCCGAAGCCGTAGATCATGGCGTGGCTGCACTGCAGGCAGCCGGCGGTCACGAGGAACGCGACGAACCGGCGGTCGGCGAGGAGCACGCGGAGCGCGCCGATGCGGTCGCGCTGGCGCCGGGTGCGGATGTCGGGCAGCAGCAGGGCCGCCCCGGCCGTCGCCGCGACCGCCGCCACGATCAGCCACAGCACCCGCTCGGACTGGCCGGCGATGGCCAGCCCGCCGCCGGTCGCCGCAATCGTGAAGCTGATCGACCCCCACAGCCGCGCCCGCCCATAGTCGATGCCGTAGCGGGAGACCGCCAGCATGGCGATGTTGTCGCCGAGCGGCAGGATCGGCGTGAACACGGCCGCCACCAGCCCGGCGACGACGAGGACCGCGAGGAACCCGTCGGCGAGGTCGAACAGGGCGTAGCCCAGGGCCGCCGCGGCGGCTAGGATCGCCAGGACCTTGCGCCGTTCCCCGCGGCGATCCACCCGCGAGGCGACCCAGGGAGCCGCGGCGACTTGCATCCAGGAACCGACCGCGAGCACGATCCCGATTTCGCCGGGATCGAGGCCGCGCCCCGCGAGCCAGACCGGCCAGAACGGCATCCGCAGGCCGATCACGGTGAAGATGGCCGCATAGAAGACGGCGATGCGGATCGCCACCGCGTTCGCTGCCACCTCAGCCCCGCGGCGCCGGACAGCCGGGACGGCCGGCGATGACGGTCGCGCAGGAAAAGCTCGGGACCAACATCCTGCGCGGCATCCTGTTCATGTGTCTGGCGGCGACGGTGCTGCCGGTCATGAACGCCTTCGTCAAGTACCTCAACGCCGACTACCACCCGTTCGCCATCATCTGGGCGCGGACGACCGGCCACTTCCTGTTCATGCTGCTGCTGTTCGCGCCGAGCGCCGGGCTGCGGCCGCTGTTCCGCACCCAGCGGCCCGGCGCCCAGGCGGCGCGGTCGGTGCTGCACCTCGCCTCGATGCTGTGCTTCTTCACCGGCATCGCCTTCGTGCCGCTGGCCGAAGCCTCGGCCATCACCTTCCTCGCGCCGTTCATGGTCACGGCGCTCTCCGGCCCGATGCTGGGCGAGAAGGTCGGCATCCGCCGCTGGTCGGCGGTGGTCGTCGGCTTCGCCGGAGCGCTGGTGGTCACCCGGCCGGGGTCGGGCACCGTGCCGCCCGAGGCGATCCTCCTCTTCGGCAGCGCCAGCACCTATGCGCTCTACCAGATCCTGACCAAGCGGGTGTCGGCCATCGACCGGCCGGAGACCTCGGTCGTCTACAGCGGCGTCGCCGGCACGCTCGTCATGTCGCTGGTGGTGCCGTTCTTCTGGATCTGGCCGCACTCCTGGCTCGACGCCGCCCTCTTCCTGTCGCTCGGGCTACTCGGCGGCTTCGGCCACTATTTCGTCGCCCGCGCCTTCATGTGGGGACCGGCCTCGGTCATCGCCCCCTTCAACTACGGCCAGATCGCGGTCGCCACGGTGCTCGGCTACTACATCTTCGGGCATCTGCCCGACGTCTGGACCTGGGTCGGGGTTGCCATCATCATTTCCAGCGGCATCTACATCGCCTATCGCGAGACCCGGCGCCGCGCCGAACGCGCCGCGCTCGGCCGCCCACCAGCCTGACAGGCCAGACGCCGCCATGACCCCACAGCCGACGCTGCGCTCCGACTATCGTCCGCCCGACTTCCGCATCGAGCGCATCGACCTCGCCTTCGACCTCGTGCCGGAGCGGACGCGGGTGCGCGCCGAGATGCAGGTCCGCCGCGCCGGGCCGGCGTCGGCGCCCCTCGTCCTCGACGGCGAGGAGATGGAGTTGCTCGCCGTCGCCCTCGACGGCAGGCCGCTCGCCGAGGGCGAATACCGCCTCGGCCCGTCCCATCTCACCCTGCCCGCGGTGCCGGACGCCTTCACGCTCGTCGTCGAGGGGGCGATCCGGCCCGCCGCCAACACCGCCCTCGAGGGGCTCTACGTCTCCAACGGCGTCTTCTGCACCCAGTGCGAGGCCGAGGGCTTCCGCCGCATCGCCTGGTCGCTCGACCGGCCCGACGCGCTCTCCGTCTTCCGGACCACGATCCGGGCCGAGCGCGCCCGCTTCCCGATCCTGCTCTCGAACGGCAACCTCGTGGCCGCCCGCGACCTCGGCGACGGCCGGCACGAGGCGGTGTGGGAGGATCCCTTCCCCAAGCCCGGCTATCTCTTCGCGCTGGTCGCGGGCGACCTCGCGGTCGTCGAGGACCGCTTCGTCACCCGCTCCGGCCGCCCGGTCGCACTCAAGATCCTGGTCGAGCACGGCAAGGAGGGTCGCGCCGGCTACGCCATGGACGCCCTCAAGCGCTCCATGCGCTGGGACGAGGAGACCTACGGGCTCGAGTACGATCTCGACGTCTTCCACATCGTCGCCGTGTCCGACTTCAACATGGGCGCGATGGAGAACAAGAGCCTCAACGTCTTCAACGACCGCTTCATCCTGGCCGACCCCGCGACCGCGACCGACCTCGACTACGCCAACGTCGAGGGGATCGTCGCGCACGAGTATTTCCACAACTGGACGGGCAACCGCATCACCTGCCGCGACTGGTTCCAGCTCAGCCTCAAGGAGGGGCTCACCGTCTATCGCGACCAGGAGTTCACCGCCGACGAGCGGTCGCGCGGGGTCAAGCGCATCCAGGACGTCCGGGTGCTGCGCGCCCGGCAGTTTCCGGAGGATTCGGGGCCGCTCGCCCACCCGATCCGCCCCGACAGCTACCTCGAGATCAACAACTTCTACACCGCCACCGTCTACGAGAAGGGGGCGGAGGTGATCCGGATGCTGGAGGGCCTGCTCGGCCGCGACGGCTTCCGCCGCGGCATGGACCTCTATGTCCGGCGACACGACGGCGAGGCCGCGACCTGCGACCAGTTCGTCGCCGCCATGGCCGACGCCAACGGCCGCGACCTGCGCCAGTTCCTGCGCTGGTACGGCCAGGCCGGCACGCCGCGTCTCGCCGTCGCCGGCCGCCACGACGCCGCGTCCGCCACCTACGAGCTGACCGTGACCCAGCGCACGCCGCCGACGCCGGGCCAGCCGGAGAAGCTGCCGCTGCACATCCCGGTCCGGCTCGGCCTCGTCGGCCGGGACGGGCAGGAGATCCCGCTGCAGCTCGAGGGCGAGAACCGGCCGCAGGGGACCTCGCGCGTGCTGGAGATGACCGAGCCCAGCCACACCTGGCGCTTCGTCGGCGTCGCCGCGCCGCCGGTGCTGTCGATCAACCGCGGCTTCGCCGCGCCGGTCGTCGTCGAGAACCCGGAAAGCGAGGCCGACCTCGCGCTCCGGATGCGGGGCGACGCCGATCCCTTCCAGCGCTGGGAGGCGGCGCAGAGTTTCGCCACCCGCCTCCTGCTCGCCACCATCGCCGCCGGACCGGCCGCCCCGGCGCCGGACGCGTTCGTCGCCGCCCTGGCCGCCGCCTACGACGCCGCGGCGGACGATCCCGCCTTCGCCGCCGAACTGCTGGCGCTGCCGGGCGAGCTCTATCTGGCCGAGCAGATGGCGGTGATCGACGTCGATGCCGTCCACGCGGCCCGCGAAGGGCTGCGCCGCGCGGTCGCCCGGGGCCTCGGCGACCGGCTGCGCGTCGCCCGCGCGGCCCCGGCCGGCCCCTTCGCGCCCGACGCCGCCTCGGCCGGCCGGCGGGCCCTGCGCAACCTCGCCCTCGCCTACCTCGCAACCGTCGACGGGCCCGCCGAGGCGATGGCGCAGTACCAGGCCGCCGACAACATGACCGATCGCTTCGCGGCGCTGGCCGTGCTGTCGGAGCTCGACACGCCCGAGCGCGCGGCGGCGCTGGCCGACTTCCACGACCGCCATGCCGGCGACGCGCTGGTCCTCAACAAGTGGCTCGGACTGCAGGCGGGCTCGTCGCTGCCGGACACGCTGGCGACCGTGCGCCGGCTCATCGACCACCCCGCCTTCTCCTACGGCAACCCCAACAAGATCTATGCGCTGGTCGGCGGCTTCGCCGGCAACGCGCTCCGCTTCCACGCCGCCGACGGCTCGGGCTACGCCTTCGTCGCCGACCAGATCCTGCGCCTCGACCCGCAGAACCCGCAGGTCGCCGCGCGCCTGCTCAAGGCGTTCGGCCGCTGGCGCCGCTTCGACCCGGCGCGCCAGGCGCGCATGCGCGCCGAGATGGAGCGGATCGCCGCGGTCCCGACGCTTTCGCCGGACTGCCGCGAGATCGTCGACCTGTCGCTGGCGGGGTGAGACGGAATGAAACGGGACGAGGAACGGACGACGATGCGGGACGAGCGCGAGCGGGAGCTGGCATTGGCCGTCCTGGCCGACGAGATCCGCACGCGCATGACGACGCCGCGGTCTGCCTTCATCGACGCGACCGCAGCCTTCGCGCCAGCCCGCGCGGCAATCGCCCGCGGGCGGCCATGATGCTGGAAGCCTTCCGCACCTGGTCTCATCCCGAGGTCGCCCGGACCTGATGCAGCCCGCCGCCGGTGGGAGACGTCCTCAGTCGGCCATCTGGTAGTGCTCGACCAGCGCGGCCAGCCGATCGGGCTCGGCGATGCGGAGGCCGTCGGCCTCGCGGCGGATGACGCCGTGGCGCGCCAGATCGCCCAGCACGCGGGCCACCGTCTCGCGCGTCGTGCTGGCGCGGCTGGCGACGTCGGAATGGCGGGGGATCGGGCAGATGCGCCAGTCGCCGTCGCCCGCATCCTCGGCCCGGGCGAGGCGCAGCAGTTCGCCGCAGACCCGGCTCTGCGCGCCGATGGTGCTGAGATCCATGATCCGGGCGTTGGAATGGCGGATGATCCCCGCCAGCCGGCGCATGATCGCCAGCGCCACCTCGGGATGGTCCTTCAGCAGGCCGAGGAAGGCGCTCGGCACCAGGCTGGCGATGATCGTGTCCTCGAGCGCCACCACCGTCGCCGAGCGGGCGGCGCCGTCGATCGCCGCCAGTTCGCCGAAGAAGCCGCCGGCCGGCACGTCGTCGAAGCTGACCTCGCGGCCGCTGGCGGAGAAGTTGACGATGCGCACCCGGCCGCTGGTGACGAAGAGGACGTCGCGGCTGTCGCTGTCGCGGTCGATGATCTGCCCCTGCGGCGCGAATCGGCGCCAGTGGCAGCGGCGGGCGACGGCGGCGCGGTCGTCGGCCGAGAGCGACGCCAGCAGGTCGATGCCGTCGAGCGTCTGGGGAAAGGGGGGTTCGGCCGTCATGGTCGTGGCCCGGCGATCATAGTCCGACCCCGCGCAAGGGACCATCGCCGGCGAGGCGGGCGGCGATCACCGCATGGAACTGGGCCAGCGTGCCGTCGTCGAGTGCGCGGGCGCGGGCGAGCGCCGCGCCCGCGGCCAGCCGGTCCTCGTCCGCCAAGGCCGCGCGCAGGTCGAGGTGCGCGCCGGCAAGGCGCTGGAACGCCTCGGTCGCCGCCAGCCGCTCGTCCCCGAGCAGGGCGTGGACCGGGACCGGCCGCAGCGCGCCGCGGACCACGGTCTCGTCGAGCGGGATCGTCGCCATGGCCGGCGCCGCCGCGCGCGTCGCCTCGCCGATGACGATCGCGACGCCGTAGATGCGGGACAGGCCCTCGAAGCGGGCGGCGAAATTGACCGGCTCGCCCAGGGCCGAATAGTCGAAGCGCCGGGCGGAGCCGAAATTGCCGACCGCGCAGGGGCCGGTGTCGATGCCGATGCCGACCGCGACCGGCAGCATGGCGGCCGGCAGCACCCCCTCGAGGTCGCGGTTGACCGCCGCCATCCGACCGGCCATGGCGAGCGCCGCGCGGCAGGCGTGCTCGGCATGGTCGGCATCGTCGAGCGGCGCGTTCCAGAAGGCCATCAGCCCGTCGCCGAGGAACTTGTCGACGGTGCCGCCCGATTCCAGCACCGCGTCGGAGAGCGGCGTCATCATGCGGTTGACGAATTCCGTCAGCACCTGCGGGTCGAGCCCGCCGGCGCGCCGGGTGAAGCCGCGAATGTCGCAGAAGAGCACGGAGAGCCGCCGCGTCTCGCCGCCGAGGACGAGTTGCTGCGGCCGCGCCGCCAGCCGCTCCACCAGCACCGGCGAGAGGTAGCGCTGGAACGCCTCGCGCACCCGCCGCCGCTCGCGCTCGCTGCGCTGGTAGAGCACGACCGACTGGCCGGCGAAGACGAGGCCGAGCGCCAGCCCCGGAAAGGTCGCGTCGAGAAGGAGCCCGTCGCCGGCGAACGCCAGCGACGCGGTGGCGCCGGCGCCGGCGACACCGAAGGCGGTCGCCACGGCCGCCGCCGGCAGCCCGCGCCACGCCGCCAGCAGGATCGCCGCCAGCGCGATCAGCGCCGCATAGCCGAGTTCGGCGAGACCGGCCCAGACGGGGCGGATCGCCGTCTGGCCGAGCAGCATGGCCGCCACCGCCTCGGCCTGGATGTCGACCCCGGCGACGGCCTGGGCGACCGGCGTCGTCCGCAGGTCCTTGAGGCCGGCGGCGCTCGACCCCACCAGCACGATGGCGCCGCGCAACCCCTCGGCCTCGCCCGCGAGGGCCCGCCATGCCGGCACCCGCGGCGCCTCCTCCCGCCGGGCGAAGCGCAGCCAGACCTCGCCCGCGCCGTCGGCGGGCACCACGAGGTTGCCGATGCGGGCCGTCACCCGGCCGTCCGGCTCCACCCGCAGCAGGTGCCCGGCCGCGCCCTGGGCGACGCGCAGCGCTTCGGCGGCGAGCGACGGAACGATGCGCTCGCCCAGGGCGAGGTAGAGCGGCAGCCGGCGGATCACCCCGTCGCGGTCGGGCACGGCATTGATCGCCCCCTCGCCGCCGGCCGCCGCGGCGAGGACGGGCAGGCCGCGCACCACCCCGGGGAACCGGTGCAGACCGGCCGCCGGGTCGCGACCGACGACGGCGATGCCGGCCTTGCCGGCGGCCGAGGCGCCGGTCGCTTCGCCCACCAGTGCCAGGCCGAGGACGCCGCGGCCGGCGGCGAGCGCCTCGGCGAAGCGCCGGTCGCCGTCCGCCGCGCCGGCGGCGTCGCGCTCGCCGCGGTCGGGCTCGGCGAACAGCATGTCGAATGCGACGACGGCGGCGCCGGCCTCGCCCAGCCGCCGCGTCAGGTCGGCGAGGACGGCGCGTGACCACGGCCACTGGCCGAGCCGCGCCAGCGATGCCTCGTCGACATCGACGACTCGGACCGGGACGGCGGCATCCTCGCGCGGAAACCAGCGCTGCATCTGGTCGAAGCCGGCCAGCCGCAGCGCCTCCAGCGCCACCGGATCGGCGAGGCGCAGCGCCGCCAGCAGCAGCAGGACGGCGGCGGCCACCGCCGCCTGCGCGCCCGCGGCGGTGCGCCGGCCGTCCCGTCGCCGTCCCGATCCGATCCGCCGACGCGGCACGCGCCCTCCCCCATTCGTCTTGAGCGGGACGATGGCGCGGTGTAGGGCTTCGCGGCAAGTTCGGCGTCGATGACACGGGGGACGGGTGGTCGGCAGGGGGGCTGCGTTCGCCAGCGTCGTCATGGGCTTGCTGGTCGCGCTCGGGATGCCGGGCCCGGCCGCGGCCCAGGGGGAGGATACGCGCGCGCTGTTCCGCGCCGTGCTGGCCAACCCGGCCGACATCGCCGCCAACCTGCGCTATGCCCGCGCGGTCGAGCGCGACGGCGACGGCCGCAAGGCGATGATGGCCTACGAGCGCGTGCTCTCCGTCGATCCCGCCAACCGCGAGGCGCTGCTCGGCCTGCAGCGGCTGACCGGGGTCGCGACCACGGCCACGCCCGGTGCGGCGCGGACCGACGTGATCGTCGGGGCGGGCATCCAGTACGAAAGCAATCCCCGCCTGCTCGACGGGGCCCGGTCCGGCGATGCCGACCTGTCGGCGGTCGGTGTCCTGCGGCTCGACGACGAGCGCCAGCTGCTCGGCCGGCGCTGGCGGAGCCGCGTCCATGCCCAGGGACGCCTCTACCGCACCTTCGGCGACGGCTCCCTCGCCTATGTCGGGGGCGACACCGGGCCGGTCTTCCCGCTCGGCGAGTGGGCGGAGCTCCGGACGCTGGCCGGCCTCGAATATGCCCGGCTCGGCGACGGGCCGCTCTTCGCGTCGGCCTATGGCGGGGTCGAACTCGGACTGCGCGACGCCGGGCCGCTGCGCGGCATCGACGCCCTCGTCTCGTTCGCGGACTTCGCCGAACGCTATCCCGGCCGCGACGGCTTTCTCGCCCGCTTGCGCCCGCAATTCGCCTGGAGCGGCCTCGTCACCGATGGCGACCGGCTGACCGTCGAGCCCGAGGCGGCGTGGAACGCCGCCGTCGGCGAGGGCCACCGGTTCCGCTACTGGTCGCTGGCGGCGGCCGGCTTCTATGCCTCGCCGGTCGCGAGCGGCATCGCCGGCTTCCAGCAGATCCTGGCGGGGCCGGAACTGACGGTCGAGCACCGGCGCTACGCGGCCGGCGCCGAGCCCGGCGCCGCCGACCGCCGCGACTGGCGGATCAGCCCCGGACTGCGCCTCGTCGGCAGCGGATTCCTGGAGCAAGATTTATCGGTCGTCCTGCGGTATTATGTGGACAACAACCGCTCCAACGAGGCCGACAAGGAGTACACCAACCACACGGTCAGCCTCGTGGTCTATCGGAGGTTCTGATGCGCGCGATGCTTGCAATCCTGGTAGGCGGCCTCGTTGCCGGTGCCGCCGCGGCCCCCGGCCCGGCGGCTGCGGCGGACCGCGACATCGGCGTCAGCGCGATCGTGGTCAGCCGGGTGGACGCGCTCGGCGGCAGCCGCGACCGGCAGCTCCGGGTCGGCGACCGGGTCTTCCAGAACGAGCGGATCGAGACCGCAGCCGACGGCCGGGCGCAGATCCTGTTCCTCGACGAGACCTCGATCACCGTCGGGCCGAACTCCGCCGTCGTGCTCGACACCTTCGTCTTCGATCCCGACCGGGGCCGGCACTCGGTCGTGATCGAAGCGACCCATGGCGTGCTGCGCTTCGTCTCGGGCAGCGGCGACAGCCGGTCGTTCCAGATCCGGACGCCGGTCGCCACGGTCGGCGTGCGCGGCACGGTGCTCGACATCCTGGTCGCGCCGGACGGCGCCACCACCGTGATGGTGGTCGAGGGCGCGGCCGATCTCGCGTCCATCGGCTCGGGCCGGGTGGCGGCGCTCGACCGCGTCGGCTTCGCCTCGACCGTCTCGACCCGCCAGTCGGCGCCGACGCCGCCCGCGCCGCCGTCGGAAGCGGTGCGCAACCGGCTGCGCGTCCTGGCGCCGGCCGCCGGCCGCCAGCTCGCCACCGTCGGCGACATCACCCTGCCGTCGGTCGCCGACACCCGAGCGCCGATCGACAGCACCCTGCCGGCCGAGGTCATCCGCGACCGGCTGCGGCAGCCGAGCGCGGTGTCCGCCGGCGCCGGCATCATCGGCGGCCGGCCGTCGGACGGCATTCTCACCGACCCGCGCGGGCCCGGCACCTCCGGCTCGACACCCACGGTGGTGACCCCGTCGCGCCCGATCGCCATCGTCCGCTGACGCGGGCGGCCAGTTCTCCTTCCTCTCCGCCAGCCCGGCCGGGGCATCCGCCCCGGCCGCTCCTCATCGGTGCCTCATGATCCTGCGGTTCGTTCCGTTGCTCGCGCTCGCCCCCCTCGTCGCCGCCTGTGCCGATCCGGCCGACGGCGGCGCAACGCTGGGCGGCAGCCCCGTTCCGACCATCAGCATCGGTGCCGGCAGCCCGGGCGGCCTCTACGAGCGCGTCGGCACCGCCATCTGCGCCGCCGTCGCCGCCGGCCCGGCCGCCGCACCATGCGCGGTGGTGGCGAGCGACGGCTCGGTCGAGAACCTGCAGGCGCTCCAGCGCGGCGCCGCCGGCTTCGCCCTGACCCAGGCCGACACCGCGCTCGCCGCCCAGCTCGGCGTCGGCCCGTTCCGCGAGAAGGGGCCGGACCGCAGCCTGCGCTCGGTGCTGGCGCTCGGCATCGAGCCGCTGGCGGTGGTCGTCCGTGCCGACGCGCCGATCGCGGAGTTTGCCGAACTGCGCGGCAAGCGGATCGACCCCGGGGCCGAGGGCTCGGGCACCGAGCTCACCATGCGCGGCCTGATGCTGAGCCATGGCTGGACGATCGGCCGCGACGTCCGCACGGTCACCGTGCCGCCGGGTGCCGCCGCCGATGCCCTGTGCAGCGGCCGCGTCGATGCCGTCGCCTTCGTCGGCGCCCAGCCCAACCCTGCGGTCGAGACGGCGGCCGCCCTCTGCCCGGTGCGACTGCTCTCGGTCGCGGGCCCGGTGATCCGTGCCGTCGTCGTCGGCTATCCCACGATCGACGGCGAGACCATCCCGGCCGGCACCTATGCCTGGCAGACGCAGCCGGTCCGGACCGTCGGCCTGCAGACGCTGCTGGCGACGACCGACCGCGAGCCCGACGCGACGGTCCGGGCGGTTGTCGAGGGTGTCCGTGCCGACATTGCCGCGCTGCGCCGCGCCCACCCGTCGCTGGCCCGGATCACGCCCAAGTCGGTGCTGGTCGAGAACGACATCCTGCCGCTGCACGCGGCCGCCGCGGCGTCCGGAATCGAAGCCGGCACCGTCACCCGCGACGAATTGCTGCTGGCGAAATGACCGCGGCCGCCGACCTCGCCGCCTTCGAGGCCTCGCTCGCCGCGGACGAGCCGCCGCCCGGGCTCGGCCAGGCACTGGGCGCCCTGTGGTGGGCGGCGAAGGGGGACTGGCGGCTGGGTGCGGAATGGAGCCGCGCGCACGCGCTGGCGCAGGCCGAGGAAACGCGCGCCGGGGCCTGGGTCCATGCCCATCTGCACCGCATCGAGGGCGACCTCGACAATGCTGGCTACTGGTACCGGCAGGCGCGCCGGCCGGCAGCGGCGGAGGCGCTGCGCGACGAGTGGCGGTCGATCAGCGCCGCGCTGCTCGACCGCCGGACGGCCTGACGGCCGGCGGCGCCTGGGCCGGCGCCGGCGCCGGCCGCCGCACGACCGGCGCCAGGTCTCCTTCCAGTTCTCCCAGGATCTCCGCCAGCGCCGCGTTGAGCCCGCCCGCCAGCGCCGCGGCGGTGCCGTCGGCGACCGGCCGCTCGCGGCGGTACTGGCGCTGGAAGAGGATCGGCGTATTGGCCGCGCGGGTGTCGATCAGCAGGAACTGGACCTCGAGCACGGCCCGGTGCCGTCCGGCCGCGCGGTCGCCATGGATCGCGGTCAGCGACCCTTCGAGCGCATGGTGGGGATCGGCCTGGCTGGTCGACGCGACCGCCGCGCGGAAGAGCCCGCTGCGGTCGAGCCATTCGCGCGCCTCGTCGCCGATCATCGCCGCCGGCGGGGCGAAGAAGACGTTGTAGAAGTCGGTCCGGAAGGCACCGTCGCCGGTCGCGAAGACGAGTTCCCGGCCCTCGTAGCCGGGCGAGGCGCGAAAGCGGCGCACCGCCAGGACCGGCGCGTCGGCCGGCGCCGCAGCCGCCTCCGGCCGCGGCGCATCCAGCGTGTAGAAGCGCTGCTCGACCGGCGGCTTGTCGAGCGGCGAGCTGCAGGCGGCGGCGATGGCCAGCAGGAGGACCGGCGCCCAGGGAGCGCGGCGGACGAGGGAGGACATCAGGGTTCGCTCCGGCGCGGGGGCTGACCGAACAGGAGCTGCGAGGGATAGCGCTTGGCGCTCTCGGTCAGCTCCTTCAGGTTCTGCGAGATGGCGGTCAGGTTGACCAGGAGGGTTTCGAGGTCCTGCTGGCCGGTCGCCAGGATGGCGTCGGCGCGGCGGGTGGCCCGGCCGGCGGTGGCGATCGTGTCGGGCAGTCCCGCCGCCGCCTGACGGACCTCGGCGATGGTTTCCCGCAGCCCCCGGGCCAGCGCGCGCAGCGTGCCGCCGCCGAACTCGGTCGCGAGCTCCTGCGAGAAGCCGTTGAGCCGCATCGAGATCTCGCGCAGGTCGATGAGCACGTTGCCGACATTGTCGTCGGCCTGGGCGGCGAGGCTGCGCAGGCGCTTGGTCGCGGCACCGATGTCGGCCAGCGCGCCCGCCACCTGCTCGCCGGCGACGAGTTGCTGGACCTGGCGGTTGGTGTCGCGCAACTCGCGCAGCAGGGCGCCCGCTTCCACGATCACCTTCTCGAGGGGCGCCTCCTCCAGCCGGGTGAAGACCTGCTCGGCAGCGGTGCTGAGCCGGGAGATCACGCTCGGCGCCGAGGGCAGGTAGAAGAAATCGGGCGTCCAGGAGATCTTGAGCGGCGGGTTGCGCTCCGGCGGGACGTAGTCGACCTCGAGGTAGGAGGTTCCGGTGATGCCCTGGGAGGCGAGCCGCACCCGGAGCCCGTTGGCGACGAGGCGGCGCATGATCGCCTCCAGTTCCTGGCCGGACGAGGAACCGCCGACGGCATCGACGTCGAGCTTCATGCGCACGGTGACGAGTTGGCCGACCTGGAAGTAGCGCGGATCGTCCGGCCGCAGGTTGTAGGCGGTGCCGACGAAGGTGATCTGGCTGACCGAGCCGACCTTCACGCCGCGATAGCGGACGGGGGAGCCGATATCGAGCCCCTGCACCGATTCCTCGACATAGGTCTCGATCGTCACCGTGCGCTGGAAGAGCGCGCCGCCGCCGAGGACGATGACGCCGGCCACGATCAGCAGCAGCGCGGCGAAGACGAAGATCCCGACCCGGAAATAGTTGCGTCCGCGTGCCGCCATCGGAGCCCCCCTGCCCTACGCCGCCGGACCATCCGCCGCCTGGCGGTGGAAGAACCGCCGGACGAAGGGGTGGCGGCTCTCGTCGCGCAGTCGGGCCGGCGGGCCCTCGGCGATGATACCCTTGGTCTCCTTGTCCAGCATGATGATCCGGTCGGCGATGGCGAAGATGCTGGGGAGCTCGTGGGTGACGACGACGAAGGTGATGCCGAGGCTCTGCCGGAGCTGCAGGATCAGCTCGTCGAGCTCGGCCGAGGTGATCGGATCGAGCCCCGCCGAGGGCTCGTCGAGAAAGAGGATCTCCGGGTCGAGCGCCATCGCCCGGGCGATGGCGGCGCGCTTGCGCATGCCGCCCGAGATTTCCGACGGCATGTGGAAGGCGAAACGGTCGAGCCCGACCAGCTTCAGCTTGGCGAGCGCCACCGCCTCGATCGCCGCGTCGGGCAGGCCGGTGAATTCCTCCAGCGGCAGGCGGACGTTCTCGATCAGCGTCATCGACCCGAACAGCGCGCCCTGCTGGTACATGACGCCGATCCGCCGCAGGATCGCCAGCCGCGTCTCCTCGTCGGCCGTCACCAGTTCCATGCCGGCGATCTCGATCCGCCCCGACCACGGCGCGTAGAGGCCGATCAGGTGCTTCAGCAGCGTGCTCTTGCCGCAGCCGGAGCCGCCGAGGATGACGAAGACCTCGCCCCTGGCGACCGAGAAGGTCAGGTCCTCGAACAGCACCTGGCTGCCGAATCCGGTCCGCATGTGCTCGACCGCGATGATCGCCTGCGCTTCCATGCCCGCCCCTAGAGGTCGAGGTAGAAGAAGAGGACGGCGAACAGCCCGTCCGCCAGGATGATGAGGAGGATGCCTGAGACGACCGAGCGCGTCGTCGATTCGCCGACCGCCGCCGCCCCGGTCGTCGTCTGCAGGCCGCGCATGCAGCCGACCCCGCCGACCAGCAGGCCGAACACCGCCGCCTTGAAGAGCCCGCCCAGCAGGTCGAGGTGGGTGGTGGCGCCGACCAGCTGGTTGAAGAAGGTGACCGGCGGGTAGCCCAGCGACATCATCACCACGAGGCAGCCGAGGAGCCCCGCCACGTTCATCAGCATGGCGAGGAACGGCATGACGACGATCGCCGCCAGGACCCGCGGCACCACCAGGAAGCGCACCGGCACGAGGCCCATGGTGGTCAGCGCGTCGACCTCCTCGTTCACCTTCATCGTGCCGATCTCGGCCGCGAAGGCCGAGCCGGTGCGCCCGGCCAGCATCACCGCCGCCATCAGCGGCCCCAGTTCGCGCAGGAGCGACAGCGACACGAGGTCGGCGACGAAGAGATCGGCGCCGAAGCGGCGCATCGGGATCGCCGACTGGAAGGCCATGATGAGGCCGATGAGGAACCCCATCAGGGTCATGATCGGCACCGCCCGGACGCCGGCGGCGTCGAGCGTCAGGAAGAAGTCGCTCCAGCGCAGCCGGCCGGGGCGGCGGACGACGTCGAGCAGGTAGACCAGCGTCTCGCCGACGAAGGCGACCTGGCGCCGGGCCTCGCCGCCCAGTGCATAGGCCGTCTGGCCGAGGCGCGAGATCGGGCCGAGGCGCGGCGGCGCGCGCCCGGCCGGCGGCGCCACCTCGCCGACGAGATCGACCAGGGTGCGGAATTCGGACCGCAGCCCGTGGATCGCGAACGGCCGGCCCGCCGCGGCGGCGCGGAGCGCGCCGAGCAGCGCCACGCCCGAGCCGTCGCAATAGGAGACGCCCGCGGCGTCGACCTCCAGGCCGCCGGCCTGACCGGCCGCCGCCATCGCCGGCGCCCAGACGGCGGCCGTGCCGGCGGCGTCGAGACGTCCGGCGAGCACCAGCACCGCGCCCGCCCCGGCGGGAGCGGTCCTGATCTCGGCGCTCGCGGGCCTGTCGGCCGCGTCCGGCATGGGGCGCCCCCGAACCTGCTGCACCCTTCAGTCCCTATCACGAGTCCGGGTCGCCGGTCAGGGCCGCCAGCGCGACAGGGCCAGCATCGCGCCGCCGGCGAGCAGGCCCCAGAAGGCGCCGCCGATGCCGAAGAAGGAGATCCCCGACGCGGTGACGAGGAAGGTGACGGCGGCGGCCTCGCGGTCGCGCAGTTCGCTCATCGCGCCCAGCATCGCGCCGGCGAAGGCGCCGACCAGCGCCAGGCCGGCCACCGCCTCGATCAGCACCGGCGGCGCGGCGGCGACGAAGGCGGTGGCCGCCCCCGCGAGGAGGCCGAACACGACATAGCCGACGCCCGCGACCACCGCCGCCCAGTAGCGCCGCCCGCGGTCGGGATGGGCATCGACGCCCGCGCACATGGCGGCGGTGATCGCGGCGAGGTTGACGGCGTGGCCGCCGAAGGGGGCGCCCAGCAGGCTGAAGAGGCCGGTCGCCCGGAAGAGCGGGCCCGGCTCCGGCCGGTAGCCGTTGACCTGCAGCACGGCCATGCCCGGAATGTTCTGCGAGGCCATGGTGACGAGGAAGAGCGGCAGGCCGATGCCGACGATCGCCGCCGGCCGGAATTCCGGCCATACGAGGATTGGCTGCGGGAAGATGCTGGCGGCCGGCAGCGGCACCGTGGCGGGGTCGAGGGCGATCATCAGGACCGCGACGGCGACCGCCGCCGGCACCGCCAGCACGCGCTTCAGCCGCGCCGTCACCGCCCAGGCGGCGAAGATCGCCAGCCCCTGCAGCGGCAGCGCCGCCAGCGCGCGGGCGGGCGCGAGGCAGAGGCCGAGCAGCACGCCCGCCAGCATGGCGTTGGCGATGGGCGCCGGGATCGCCGCCACCCAGCGCCCGAGCGGCTTCCAGGTCCCGGCCAGGACGAGCAGCACGCCGCAAACGAGGAAGGCGCCGACCGCGGCGGGGAACCCGCCCTCCGGCACGCCCGAGGCCGCCAGCAGCGCCGCCCCCGGCGTCGACCAGGCGACGCTGATCGGCTGGCGGCGCGCGAGGCTCAGGACGATGGCGCAGAGCCCCATGGCGATCGACAGCGCCATCAGCCCCGACGCCGCCTCGACCTGCGACGCGCCGACCGCGATCAGCCCCTGCAGGACGACCGCGAACGAACTGGCGAACCCGACGAAGGCGACGAGCAGGCCCGCGACCGCGGCCTGGAGGGAGAAGGAGCGCATCCGGCCCATCCTAGCCGCCGCGCCACCCGGCCCCAATCGCCGCCGTCACAGGCAGCACGGCCGGATTTCGCGTATGGTGGCGAACCTGCCCTGCCCATCTGCCGCGAATCGATCCCGGTGCCCCGCCCCTCCGCCACGCCGGCACCGCCCGGAATCGTCCTGCTCGCCGGGATCAGCGCCTTCGGCGCGGTCGCCATCGACAGTTTCCTGCCGCTGCTGCCGGCCCTCGTCCTCACCTTCGCCGTCGGCCCGGCCGACGCGCAGATGGCGGTCGGCGCGGTGATGATCGGGTTCGCCGTGGGCCAGGTGCTCTACGGCCCCTTGTCGGACCGGTTCGGGCGGCGCCTGCCGCTGCTCTGCGGCATCGTCCTCTTCACGCTGTCCGGTGCCGCCGCCGCGGCCGCGGAGAGCTTCGAGACCATGGTCGGGTGGCGCTTCGTCCAGGGCCTCGGCGGGTCGGCCGGGTCGGTGATCGCGCGGGCGATCGTGCGCGACCTCCATGCCCGCGACGAGGCGGCGCGCCAGCTGTCCTTCATGACGACGATCATGGGCACGATCCCGATCGTCTGCTCGTTCCTCGGCGCCCAGTTGCTGGCCCATGCCGGCTGGCGCACGGTGCCGGCGGCGATGGCCGCCTACGGGCTGGTTCTGGCGGTGCTGGTCGTCCGCCGCCTTCCGGAGACCAACCGGCGCGACGGCCGGCCGCCGGCGCCCCTGTCGGACCTCGTCCGCGGCTACGGGCAGGCGCTGGCGCACCGCGCCTGCATCGTCCACACCGCCACCAACATCGTGCTGACGACGGCCTTCTTCGTCTTCCTGTCGGCCTCGCCCTTCGTGCTGATCGGCGGCGGCCGCGTCGCGGCCGAGGCCTACGGCTTCGTCTTCGCGCTGGCGATCGGCGGGTTGATGGCGGGCGCGCTCCTCAACGGCCGGCTGGTGCGCCATTTCGGGGCGCCGCTCCTGATGCGCCGCGGCAAGCAGGCCCTCGTCGGCCTGGCGCCGCTGCTCGCCCTCTCCGGAACCGAGGCGGCCGGCCTCGGCGGATTCCTGCCGGTCCTCTTCCTGTTCCAGACGGCGCTCAGCTTCGTCGGCATCAACGCCATCGCCAGTGCGCTGTCGGACCTGCCGGAGCGCGCCGGCACGGTATCGGCGCTGATCGGCGCCGGTCAGTTCGCAGCCGGCGCCGTCGTCGGCCGCTGGGCGACGGCCGCGATCGGACACGACCTCTTCCAGATGACGCTGCTGATGGCGGGGTTCGCGCTGCTGGGCATCGCCCTCCACCAGGTCCTGGCGCCCGGCCGGCCGCGATGACGGTGCGGCCGCCCTCGATCGTCTTCCTGGCGGCGCTCGCCGGCTTCGGCGCGCTCAGCGTCGACGGGTTCCTGCCGCTGCTGCCGGGGCTGGCGGCCGAATTCGGCCTCACGGCCGGCGAGGCGCAGACCGCGCTCGGCGGGCTCATGCTCGGCATGGCGATCGGCCAACTCGCCTACGGGCCGCTCGCCGACCGGCTCGGGCGCCGCGGCCCCCTGCTCGCCGGCATCGCCCTCTTCGCGACGGCGAGCCTGATGGCAGCATTGGCCGACGACTTCGCCAGCCTCGTCGTCTGGCGCTTCGTCCAGGGGCTCGGCGCGTCGGCCTCGCCCGTCATCGTCCGCGCCGTCGTCCGCGACCTCCACGACCGCGAGGCGGCCGCCCGCCAGCTCTCCCACCTCACCGGCCTGATGGGGGTGATGCCGATCGCCGCCCCCCTGGTCGCGGCCCAGCTCCTGCTCGCCGGCGGCTGGCGGGCGGTGCCGGTCGCGATGGGCGCCTTCGCCGTGCTCATGGGCGCGCTCGCCATCCTGCGCCTGCCCGAGACGCTGGCGCCCGACCGCCGGGTGCGCCTGCCGCTGTGGCGGATCGCCCGGCTCTACCGCGACGTCCTTCGCCATCGCCGCGCCTTCGGCCACGTCGCGACCAATGTCGTCCTGCAGACCGCGGTGATGGTGTTCGTCTGCGCCTCGCCCTTCGTGATGATCGAGGGCCGCGGCGTGCCGACCGAGCTCTTCGGCTTCATCATCATGGTCGAGGTCGGGGGACTGATCGCGGGGGCGGCGATCAACGGCCGCGTCGTCGCCCGCTACGGCACCGACCGGCTGATCCGCCGCGCCCAGCCGGTGCTGGCGGCGATGTCGGCGCTGCTGGTGCTGGTCGCCTGGCTCGATCTCGGCGGACTCGCCGGGTTCCTCGTCATCCTCTTCGTCTTCAAGACGACGACCAGCTTCGTCTCGATCAACTGCATCGCGGGCGCCCTCCAGGCGATGCCCGAACGCGCCGGCACCGTGTCGGCCCTGATCGGGGCCGGCCAGTCGGCGGCGGGGGCGCTGGCCGGCCGCTACGCCACCGCGGTCATCGGCACCGACACCCTGGTCATGTCCCTCTTCATGGCCGGCTTCGCGCTGGCCGCGATCGCCCTCCACCGCCTGCTGCTCGGCCGCTGACCGCCGGCCGTCGCGGTTGGCATCGCGGGCGCTTTCCCGCACAATCGACGTCCTGCCGAATCCCTCCCCCGACATGGCTTCCCCGATGCGCTTCGCCGGTACCGACAGCTACATCGCGACCCCGGACCTGATGGTCGCGGTCAACGCCGCCGTGTCGCTGCAGCGGCCGCTGCTGGTGAAGGGCGAGCCCGGCACGGGCAAGACCATCCTGGCGCACGAGATCGCGGCCGCCCTCGGCCGCCCGCTCATCGCCTGGCACATCAAGTCGACGACCAAGGCGCAGCAGGGCCTCTACGAGTACGATGCCGTCGCCCGCCTGAGGGACGGGCAGCTCGGCGACGCGCGGGTGCGCGACATCGGCAACTACATCAAGCGCGGCAAGCTGTGGGACGCCTTCACGGCGGAAACGGCGCCGGTGCTGCTGATCGACGAGATCGACAAGGCCGACATCGAGTTCCCGAACGACCTGCTGCTCGAACTCGACCGCATGGAGTTCCACGTCTACGAAACGGGCGAGACGGTGGCGGCCCGGGTGCGCCCGATCGTCGTCATCACCTCCAACAACGAGAAGGAACTGCCGGACGCCTTCCTGCGCCGCTGCTTCTTCCACTACATCCGCTTCCCCGACC
>NZ_JAYSFE010000030.1:0-40017 GCF_041913585.1 Allostella sp. | reverse complement strand
CGCATGACCGTGCGGGTGATGGTGGTCGACGTCTCCGGGCGGTAGCCCGGAGGCCGAGCACTCAGGCCGCGAGCGCGTCGAGCTTGGCGAGGATCGCCTTGCCCATGCCCTGGGTGGTGAGGGGCTGGACGCCGCCCTGGATGTAGAGGTCGGCGGTGCGCGCGCCCTCGTCGAGGGCAGCTTCGACCGCCTTCTCGACCAGGGCCGCGTCGGCGGCGAGGCCGAACGAGTGCCGCAGCATCATGGCGACGCTGAGGATCGCCGCGATCGGGTTGGCGATGCCCTTGCCGGCGATGTCGGGCGCCGAGCCGTGGACCGGCTCGTAGAGCGCCGGGCGGCGGCCGGCGGCGTCGGCGGTGCCGAGGCTGGCGGACGGCAGCATGCCGAGCGATCCGGCGATCATCGCCGAGGCGTCGGACAGGAGGTCGCCGAAGAGGTTGTCGGTGACCACGACGTCGAACTGCCGCGGCTCGCGGATGATCTGCATGGCGAAATTGTCGGAGAGGACGTGGCGCAGCGTCACGTCCGGGAACTCGGCATGCATCGCGGTGACGACGTCGCGCCACAGGCGCCCCGTCTCCATGACGTTGCTCTTCTCGACCGAGGCGAGGAGGCCGCGCCGGGAGCGGGCGAGGAGGAAGGCGTCGCGGGCGACGCGCTCGATCTCCTCCTCGGTATAGACCTGGGTGTCGACGGCCCGGCGCTTGCCGTTCGGCAAGGTCTCGGTGCCGCGCGGCTCGCCGAAATAGACGCCGCTCGACAATTCGCGGACGATCACGAGGTCGACCCCGCGGGCGACCCGCTCCTTGAGGCTGGTGGCGTCGAGCAGCCCCTCGTAGGACTTGACCGGCCGCAGGTTGGCATAGAGGCCCATTGCCCGGCGCAACGCCAGGAGACCGCGCTCGCGCCGGAGCTTGCGTGGGATCTCCTCGTCGCCGCCGACGGCGCCGAAGAGCACGGCGTCGGCCGCCTTGGCCGCGGCGATGGTCTCGTCCGACATCGGGGTGCCGGTGCGCTTCCAGACGGCGAGCCCCATCTCGCCGTCGGTGAGCGCGATCCCGGTGCCGCGCCGCGCATTGAGCCAGTCGATCACCTTGCGGGCCTCGGCCATCACCTCGGGGCCGATGCCGTCGCCGGGAATGAAGAGAACGTTGCGTGCCATGCCGGTCATCCCATCCAGGGCCGATCGGCCCGGTACTTCGCCTCGAAATCCGCCATCTCGCCCCGGTGCTGCAGGGTGAGGTTGATGTCGTCGAGTCCCTCCAGCAGGCATTGCTTGCGCTGCGGGTCGACCTCGAAGGACCACACCTCGTTGCCGCGGGTGACGGTCTGGTTCTCCAGGTCGACGGTCAGCTGGGTGCCCGGGTTCTCGGCCAGCGAGGCGCGGATCGCCGCGACCTGATCCGCTGGAAGAACAATAGGTAACACCCCGTTCTTGAAGCAATTGTTGAAGAATATATCGCCATAGCTGGGGGCGATGACGGCGCGGAAGCCGGCATCGTGGAGCGCGTAGACGGCAGCCTCGCGCGACGACCCGCAGGCGAAGTTCTCGTCCGCCACGAGGATGCGGGCGCCCTTGTAGGCGGGCTTGTTGAGCGGGAACTCCGGCCGCGGGTTGCCGTCGCCGTCGTAGCGGACGTCGTTGAAGAGCCGCTTCCCGTAGCCGTCGCTGCGCTTCATCTTGAGGAAGCGGGCGGGGATGATGCGGTCGGTGTCGCAGTTGGCGACCTCGAGCGGGACCGCCACCGCGGTCAGGGTCTGGAACTTTTCCATCGCGTGCTCCCTCAGGCCGGACCGAGGCGGCGGAAGTCCGTGAAGCGGCCGGTGACGGCGGCGGCCGCGGCCATCGCCGGGCTCATCAGATGGGTGCGCGCGCCCTTGCCCTGGCGGCCCTCGAAGTTGCGGTTGGAGGTCGAGGCCGACCGCATCCCGGCGGCGATGGTGTCGCCGTTCATGCCGACGCACATCGAGCAGCCGGGCTCGCGCCACTCGAAGCCGGCTTCGGTGAAGATGCGGTCGAGCCCCTCGGCCACCGCCTGGTCGCGGACGAGCCCGGAGCCGGGGACGACCAGGGTCGGGACCTTGGCCTTGCGGCCGCGCGCCACGGCGGCCGCGGCGCGCAGGTCCTCGATGCGGCCGTTGGTGCAGGAGCCGATGAAGACCCGGTCGACCTCGATCTCGGCGAGCGGCGTGCCCGGCGTCAGCCCCATGTACTGGAGCGCGCGCGTCTTGCTCTCGCGCCGCACCGGATCGGCGATCGCCGAGGGATCGGGGACGCGGCCGTCGATCGGCGCGGCATCCTCCGGGCTGGTGCCCCAGGTCAGCATCGGGCGGAGATCGCCGACATCGACCGTCACCGTCCTGGCGTACTCGGCACCGTCGTCGGTCGGCAGCGTCTTCCAGAAGCCGAGGGCGGCGTCCCAGGCCGCGCCCTTCGGCGCATAGGGCCGGCCGGCGAGATACTGGAAGGTGGTGTCGTCGGGCGCGATCAGGCCGGCCCGGGCGCCGGCTTCGATCGACATGTTGCAGACCGTGAGGCGGCCTTCCATCGACAGCGCCCGGATGGCGCTGCCGGCATACTCGACGGCATGGCCGGAGGCGCCGGCCGCGGTGATCTGGCCGATGACCGCGAGGATCACGTCCTTGCCGCCGAGCCCCTCCGGCAACCGGCCCTCGACCTCGATCCGCATGGTCTTCGGCCGCCGCTGCCAGATCGACTGGGTGGCGAGCACGTGCTTCACCTCCGAGGCGCCAATCCCGAACGCGAAGGCCCCCATCGCGCCGTGGGTCGAGGTGTGGCTGTCGCCGCAGACCAGCACGATGCCGGGCTGGGTGAAGCCCTGTTCGGGGCCGACGATGTGGACGATGCCCTGGCGCGGGTCGTCCATGCCGAAGTGGGTGATGCCGGCCGCGGCCGTGTTGGCGACGAGCCCCTCGACCAGGTTGCGGTAGTCGGCGACCGGAATACCGTGGCGGCGTCCGGTGGTCGGGACGTAGTGGTCGGGCGTGGCAATCGCCTGGGCCGGGCGATGGACCTTGCGCCCTTCGGCCTTCAGCGCGTCGAAGGCATGGAACGAGCCGTCATGCAGCAGATGGCGATCGACGTAGAGCAGGGTCTCGCCGTTCTGCTCGCTGATGACATGGGCGTCCCAGATCTTGTCGATGATGGTGCGCGGGCGGGCGGCGGGCATGGCGCGTCTCCTACTCGGCGGCGCCGGTGCCGGTGTGCCAGCGCTTCTCGAACGCCCAGACGTCCGGGAAGCCCATCAGTTCGTGCATCTCCTTGCTGTCCATCAGCGGCACGTTGATGCCGAGGGTCGTGCCCTGGCCCTGCAGGTAGGAATAGGCCTGGGTGACGGCCTGGGCCGCCGCCTTCAGCGCCATGCCGGGATAGATCGCGATGCGGAAGCCGATCGCCTCCAGCTCCTTCGACGGCAGTTCCGGCGTCCGGCCGGTGTTGACGACGTTGCAGAGCACCGGCACGTCGAAGCTGCGGCCGATCAGGTGCAGTTCCTCGACGGTCTCGGGCGATTCGATGAAGAGAACGTCGGCGCCGGCCCTGGCGAAGGCCTCGCCGCGGCGCAGCGCCTCGTCGATGCCGAGGGTGGTGCGGGCGTCGGTGCGGGCGACGATGAGCGTGTCGTCGTGGCGGCGCGCGTCGACCGCGACCTCGATCTTCTGGACCATCTCCTCCAGCGGGACGACGCGGCGGCCGGGCGTATGGCCGCACTTCTTCGGCATCTCCTGGTCCTCGATCTGGATGCCGGCGGCGCCCGCCGCTTCGTAGCCCTGGACGGTGCGGCGGACGTTGAGCAGCCCGCCATAGCCGGTGTCGGCATCGGCGATCAGCGGCGTCGTCGTGTTCTCGGCGATGACCGCCACCCGGGCCACCATCTCGCTGTAGGTGGCGAGGCCGGCGTCCGCCAGGCCGAGATGCGAGGCGACGGTGCCGTAGCCCGTCATGTAGAGGGCCTCGAAGCCCATGCGGTCGGCGATGCGCGCGGTGACGGCGTCGTAGACGCCCGGCGCGACCACGATCCGCTTCTCCTTCAGGCGCGCGGCGAGGCTGCGCCGTCCGTTCGGACCAGCCATTGGAACGCTCCTCCGTTCGGTATATTTTGCATTGAGAGACCGTCATTCTAACGCCGGTCCGGGGAGGAGAGTCCATGCGCAAGATGCTGACGGCGGCCGCTGCGGCCGTCGCACTGTCCTTTGTCGGTTCCCTCGCGGCCCAGGCCCAGGGCGTGCAGATCTCGGTGACCCACTGGGGCTCCCAGCTCTACGGGCTGCCCTATGCGGTCGCGATGGAGAAGGGGTTCTTCAAGGAGGCCGGGATCGAGGTCTCGGGCGTGCTCACCTCGAAGGGCGGCGGCACCACGGTCCGCAACGTCTTCGCCAGCGACTTCCCCTATGGCGAGGTCGCGCTGCCGGCGGCGGTCGCCGCGGCGGCCGAGGGCTTCGACCTCCGCATCATCCATGCCGGCACGGTCGCCCATTCCAACATCTGGATGACCAAGCTCGATTCGCCGATCAAGACGGTCAACGACATCAAGGGACGGCGCATCGGCTTCACCAGCCCGCGCTCGGTCAGCCAGACCACGATGTTCATGATCCTCGACAAGCTCGGGCTGAAGCGCGACGAGGTCACGCTGGTCTCGACCGGCGCCATCGGTGCCGGCTTCACCGCGCTCGAAAGCGGCGGCGTCGACGCGACGCTGGCGAGCGAGCCGCAGGCCTCGATGTATGCCGGCAAGTACCGGATCGCCTTCGCGGCCGCCGACATCCTGCCGCCGGTGACCCAGACGGTCGGCGTCACCACGCCCGAGTTCCTGAAGAAGGAGCCGAAGAAGCTGGCGGCGCTGATCGCCGGCCGGGCCAAGGCGGTGGAGTGGAGCTACGCCAACCTCGAGGAGGCGGGGAAGATCCTCTCCAAGGCCTACGGGCTCGACGAGAAGATCGCGATCAGCGCCGTCCGGAACATGGCGGCGACCAAGTTCTGGGGCCGCGGCGACATGGACGTCGCCCCGATGAACGAGATGATCAAGGGGCTGAAGCTGGTCGACGCCATCAAGGGCGATCCCGACTGGAACAAGCTGATCGACCGGTCGCTGCTGCCGGCCGACCTGCGCAGCTGACGGGGCAGGGCCGCCCGCCGCGGGCGGCCCGCCCACTCCGGGATCGGCGGTGACGATGACCCGCTATGGTTGGATTCGCCTCGGCGTCGTGGTCGGCTTCTTCGCCTGGCTGGAAGCGCTGGCGCGCTTCGGCTGGGTGCGGCGCACGACGCTGATCCCCCCGTCCGAGATGGCCCTGTCGCTGCGCGACATCCTCGCCAGCGGCCGCATGGATGACGACATCCAGGCGACCCTGCTGACGGTGGCGGCGGCCCTTGCCTCGTCGGTCACCGTCGGCTTCGTCGCCGGCGTCGTGCTGCACCGGCTGCCGTGGCTGCGGCGGCTCATGGACCCGCTCTTCGCCGCCTACTACGCGGTGCCGCACTTCGTCTTCTATCCCATCTTCATCGTTCTCTTCGGCATGACCCGGGTGCCGCTCGTCGTGCTCGGCTTCCTGTTCGCGGTCGTCGCCATGATCGTCAATACTTTGAACGGCTTGGACCGAATTCCTCGAGTTCTGCTGAAGGTCGCCCGGACCCATCGGCTGGGGCCGGTGCGCACCGCCTGGTTCCTCGTCCTGCCGTCGACGGCGCCCTACCTCTTCACCGGCGTCAAGCTCGCGGTCGCCTATTCCTTCATCGGCGTCATCGCCGGCGAGTTCATCCTCTCGGGCATCGGCATCGGCCACCAGATCGCCTACGCCTACGACAATTTCGACAACCGGACCATGTACGGGCTGCTGCTCTTCATCCTCGGCCTCGTCACCTTCGTGAACATGAGCCTGTGGACCTACGAGCAGCGCCTGATGCGGCGCCGGTCGCGCGGCTAGACCGATGCGCGACCGCATCCTCCATATCGGCTCGGTGCTGCTGTTCGTCCTCGTCGTCTGGCAGGTCATCCACTGGGTGACCGGTTCGATCGCCGTCAGTTCCCCCGTCGAGACGGTGGAGCGGCTGGCCGCCCTGATGCGGACCGACGAGTTCTGGGGCCATGCGCGCGAGACGACGACGGCCTTCGTCCAGGCGCTCGGGATCGCGCTCGGCGGCGGCCTCCTGATCGGCCTGCTGCTGGGCGGCTGGCGGCCGGCGGGGCAGGTCTTCGAGCCGATCCTGATCGCGATCTACTCGATCCCGAAGGTGACGCTCTACCCGGTCGTGCTGCTGCTGTTCGGCCTCGGCATGTCGGCCAAGGTCGCCTTCGGCGCCATCCACGGCATCATCCCGGTCGCCATCTTCACCCTGAACGCGGTGCGCGCGCTCAACCCCGTCTATGTGCGCGCCGCCCGCTCGATGCGCCTGTCGACCGGGCAGATGGCGACCCGGGTGCTGATCCCGGCGACCCTGCCGGAAATCGTCACTGGCTTCCGGATCGGCTTCTCGCTGACCCTGCTGGGCTCGCTCATCGGCGAACTCTTCGCCTCCCAGCGCGGGCTGGGCTTCCTCATCATGCGCGCGGTCAACGTCTATGACGTCAAGACGATCTTCGCCGTCACGCTGCTGATCGCGGCCGTGGCGGTCGTCGTCAACTCCGCCATGCTGGCCTTGGACCAGAAACTGCACCGCCGGATGTAGCCGGGCCGACGACCCGCCCGGTGACCGGGAACGACGGGTCCGTGTAGCCGGCGGTCGAGGCATGGCCGGGCGCCACCAGCGCGTCGACGAAGGCCTCGTCGTCCGCGTCCGGCCGGAAGTCGGCGCCATCGAGATAGGCCTGCCACTGCGCCGCCGTCCGCGGGCCGGCCAGGACCGCCGTCACCAGCCGGTTCGCCAGCACCCAGCCGGTCGCGAAGCCGACGGCGCTGGTGCTGCGCCGGGCGGCGCGGGCGGCGATCTCCCGGGCGAGGGCGAAGGATTCGGGCCGGAACTCCGTCTCCAGCAGGCGCCGGTTGCCGCGACCGGCGCGGCTGTCCTGCGGCGGTTCGGCGTCCGGCCGGTACTTGCCGGTCAGGACGCCGCGCGCCAGCGGGCTGTAGCAGACGGTGCCGAGCCCGAGCGCGGCGGCTGCCGGCAGGTCCTCGACCTCGCTGCCGCGGGTGGCGAGGTTGTAGAGCGGCTGGCTCGCCACCGGCCGCGGCAGGCCGAGCCGGGCGGCCGTCCGCACCGCCTCGACCAGGCGCCAGCCGGCGAAGTTGGAGAGCCCGAGATGGCGCACCTTGCCGGCCCGGATGACGTCGCCGGCCGCGGCCAATGTCTCCTCCAGCGGCGTCCCGCGGTCGTCGGCATGGAGATACCAGAGGTCGACATGGTCGAGCCCGAGCCGCGCCAGGCTGTCGTCGATGGCCCGCATCATCCACTTGCGCGACAGGCCCGAGCGGTGCGGGCCCTGGCCCATGGCGAGGCCGACCTTGGTCGCCACCACCCAGCGGTCGCGGTCGGCCGCGATCGCCCGGCCCAGCATCCGCTCCGATCCGCCGGCACCATAGAAGTCGGCGGTGTCGACGAAGTTGACGCCGGCGTCGCGGGCCATGGCGACGATCCGCCCGGCTTCCGCCGCCTCCGTCGGCTGCGCGAACATCATGGTCCCGAGGCAGAGGCGCGACACCGAGATCCCGCTCTCGCCCAGACGCCGGAATTCCATCGCCACCCCTCGCCCAGCCGTTGCGGCCGCCGCATACTCGCCGCCGCACCATCAGAGGGGATCCACGATGCGGGTCAAGGACAAGGTCGTCTTCATCACCGGGGGCAGCACGGGGCTCGGCCTCGCGACGGCCAAGCTCTATCACCGCGAGGGCGCCCGGGTGGCGATCCTCGGCCGGCGGGCCAACGTGCTGGCCGAGGCGGCGGCGGCGATCGGCCCCGGCACGATGGACGTCCCGGGCGATGCCACCGACCCGGAGCAGGTGCGCGCCGCGGTCGGGCGGATCGTCGAACGCCACGGGCGGATCGACATCGTCGTCCATTCGGCGGGCGGCAATCCCGAGCGCAAGAACATCGAGGAGGTCACCCTCGACGGCTTCCGCAACATCTTCGAGCTGAACACGACCAGTTCCTTCGTCGTCGTCCAGGAGTCGCTGAAGGCGATGCGGCACGGCGGGGCGATCGTCCTCATCGGCTCGGTCGCGGGCATGATGGGCTCGGCCAACCGCCTGTCCTACGCGACCGCCAAGGCCGGGATGATCGGCATGACGCGGCAACTGGCGCTGACGCTGGGGCCGAAGGGAATCCGCGTCAACCTGGTGGCGCCGGGCCTGATCCGCACGCCGCTGACGGCGAACCTCATCGACAGCATGTCGAACGAGGAGATGGACCGGATGCTGCAGGCGCATCCGCTGGGCCGCCTCGGCGATCCCGACGATGTCGCCTACGCTTGCCTCTATCTCGGCAGCGACGAGGCGAAATGGGTGAGCGGCATTGCCCTGCCGGTCGCCGGGGGGCGGGTGACGCACTGACGTCGATCGCCGCGCGCAGGGCCGGCGGCGGGCGGCGGCTGACGCCGCCGCCCGCTTCAGCCGGCTGGTCTGCGCCCGCGTTCAGCTCCCCTGGGCGGCGACGATCCGGGCGGCCTCGCCGAAGAGGTCGTCCTGCTGCTTGATCCAGGCGGCCGCGTCGGCGCCGAACCGGGTGTTGATCTCGGTCCCGGTCTTCTCCAGGAATTCGATGAACGCCTTGTCGGCCGCGGTCTTGCGGCAGCCTTCGACGAGCTTGGCCATCACCGGCTCCGGCGTGTCCTTGGGAGCGCCCAGCGCGCGGAACGAGCCGATGTCCATGTCGAACCCGGCGGCCTTGCCGGTCGGCACCCCGGCAAGCCCGCTGTCGGCGTCGCCGGTGAAGACGGTCAGCGCCCGCAGCCGCCCGTCCTGCAGCCACGGCAGCGCTTCGGCCTTGTCGGTGACCGCGACGTCGACATGCTTGCCGAAGGTGGCGGTGAGCACCGGGCCCGAACCGCGGTGGGGAACGTAGCGCACCTCGATGCCTGCCTTGCTGGCGAAGGCCGCCCCGATCAGGTGCGTGTTGCTGCCCGGTCCGGCGGTGCCGAAGGTCAGCTTCTTCGGGTTCGCCTTGCCGAATGCGACGAGGTCCTGAAGCGTCTTGAAGGGACTGTCCTTGTGGACGCTGAGGACGCCCGGCGGCGCCGAGATCAGGCAGATCGTCTTGAAGTCGCGGTAGGTGACGGGATAGCCCTTGATCGTGTGCGGCGCCGACACGAGGGTCGTCACGGTCATGGTGATGACGTGGCCGTCCGGCTTCGCCTGGGCGCCGTAGGCGAAGCCCGTGGCGCCGCTGCCGCCGGTGCGGTTGCTGACGAACAGGTCGACGCCGAGATGCGGCTTGGCGAACTGCGCGAAGGCGCGTCCGACCTGGTCTGTGCCGCCGCCCTGGGCGAACGGGATCACCACTTCGATCGGCTTGGCGGGGAAGGCGTCCTCGGCGGCGGCGGGTATGGCCGCCAGCCCGAGCCCGATGGCCGCGATCGCGGCGAAGTGCGTCCTGCGCATGGTCTGTTCCTCCCTGGTTATGCCCTACGGAGCCGGCGGACGAGCCGCGCGACGAGCGGGCCGATCAGCGGGGCCGCGGTCAGCAGCCAGATGACGGTGCTGATCGGCGTGAAGATGCCGAGCCGGTCGCCTTCGGTGACGATCAGGGTGCGGCCGAGCTCGCTTTCGACCATCGGTCCGAGAATGAGGCCGATGACCAGCGGCGCGCGCGGGATGTCCAGCTTGACCATCGCGTAGCCCAGCATCCCGGCGAGGAACATGATCGCGATGTCGGTCGTGTCGTTGCGCATCGAGAAGGCGCCGACGATGCAGAGAACCAGGACCGCCACGGTCAGCACCGCCTCCGGAACCGCCAGCACGCGGGCGAACAGGCGCGCGCCGATCAGCCCGAGCACGCCGACGGCGATGCAGGCGATCAGGGTCCCGGCGAAGATCTGGTAGACCAGCTCGGCGTTGTTCTGCATCAGCAGCGGCCCGGGCTGCAGGCCGTGGGTCATGAAGGTCCCGAGCATGATCGCGGTGACCGCGCCGCCGGGAATGCCCAGCGTGAGCAGCGGGATCAGGCTGCCGCCGGTGGCTCCGTTGTTGGCCGATTCCGGGCAGGCGACGCCTTCCGGCTCGCCGGTGCCGAAGCGCTCGGGATGGCGCGAGAGGTTGCGGCCCTGGCTGTAGCCGATGATGGCGGCGATGTCGCTGCCGGTTCCGGGGACGGCGCCGACGATCACGCCGATGACGCTGCAGCGGAGCTGGGCCGGAAGCAGGCGGCGCGCGAGGTCGCGGCGCGGCAGGATCCGGGAGATCTGGATCGCCCGCCGCGGCACCGGCCCGATGCGCTCGATGCCCTGCAGCGTCTCGGGCAGGGCGAACAGCCCGATGATCGCCGGAATGAAGGAGATGCCGCCCATCAGGTAGGTCTGGTCGAAATGGAAGCGCGAGACGCCGTAGGTCTCGTCGATTCCGATCGCGGCCAGGAAGAGGCCGATCAGGCCGGACAGCAGGCCGCGCACGAACGAGCCGCCGGAGAGGGCGGCCATCGCCGTGAGCGCGAACACGGCCAGGGCCAGGTACTCCTGCGGGCCGAAGGCGAGCGCGAACCCGGCGATCGGATAGGACAGCAGCATCAGGGCAAGCGCGCTGACCACCCCGCCGATCAGCGACGAGATGGTGGCGACGCCGAGGGCGAGGCCGGCTTCGCCGCGGCGGGCCATGGCATAGCCGTCGAGCGTCGTCGCGACCGCGCCGGGGGTTCCGGGAATCCCGAGCAGGATGGCGGAGATCGAGCCGCCCGAAACGGCACCGCAATAGACCCCGACCAGGCTCATGATGCCGGCGAGCGGCGGCATGGTGAAGGTGAGGGGGCTGATGAGCGCGACCCCCATGGTGGCCGAGATGCCGGGGATCGCGCCGGCGACGATGCCGGCGGCAACCGAGCCGAAGACCAGGAGCATCATGCTCCAGTCGAGAAAGGGGCCGAAGCCGGCGAGGATCAGGTCCATGCGCTAGCCCCCGAACAGTCGCGCGGCGGGAAAGACGACGCCGAAGACCCCGCCGAAGAGGGCCTCGCTGCCGAACGACAGGACGGCGGCAGCGGCCAGCGACGCCGCCAGCCGCCGCGCCGTCAGCCGCGGCCACAGCATCGCCGTCAGGCCGGCCGCATAGAGGAAGGCGGTGATCGAGAAGCCGAGTTGCGGCATCACGAAGGGGAAGGCCGCGAGACCCAGCACCGCCACGATCAGCGCCGGCCGGCGCCCGCGGCCCAGTTCCGGTTGGCCGCGGTCCGGCAGGATCCCGCGCGACGCGGCCTGGATCCGCAGCAGCGCCGCCATCTCCGCCCCCGGCAGCGCCATCCAGGCGGAACCGTCGCGCGGCGCGCCGCCCTCGTCGATCGCGTGCACCGCGGACAGGACGGCGGCTTCCCAGCGTGCCCGCTCCGCCTCCGGCACGTCGACCGGCAGCATCACCGCGGCCCAGCGTCCGGAGGCGAAGGGCGCGCCGTCGGCGTGGCGCAGCGCGGGCCCGAGATCCGCGGGCGCCTCGGGGGCGGCGACGGCGACGCAGCGGACCCGTCCGTCGGCCAGCGGGACCCGGGCCTCGGAAAAGTGCAGCATGGCGACGTCGATCTCGCCGCTCGCGACGGCGTCGACCAGCACCTTGGGATCGGCCTGGAAGAACGCGGCGAAGCGGGCCCCCAGCCCGTGCTCCATCCAGCGATCGAGGCCGTGCCGCAGGTCCGGATGGTGATTGAAGCCGACGCGCAGCGATCCGTCGGGACGCGCCGCCAGCGCCTCGGCGAGCGTTCGCCAGCCGGCGTCCGCGCGGACGACCGCGACGTCGGGATCGAAGAACAGGCCGGCGGCGGGCTGGAAGCGGCCGTCGCAGAAGGCCGCGGCGTCGAAGTTCGGCAGGCCGGTGGCGTCGGAGGCGAGGATGGTCGCGACCCCGCCGTCGCGCGACAGCCGCAGCCCGGCGTGGAAGGCGGAGAACGGCCCCTCGCCGACCCGCCGGTCGACCTGGATCGGCCGTCCCATCGATCGTGCCAGCGGCCCGACCAGCATGCGCAGGCGCGTGTCGTCGGCGAGACCCTCGGGGAAGGGCGAGATCAGGCGCAGGTCGCGGTTGGCGGCGGCCCGGACCAGCAGCCAGCCGCCGCAGAGCAGCACCCCGGTCAGGGCGAGCAGCGGATAGGCGCCGGGTCCCAGCGTGTCGTCCTGCCAGACCGGGATCGACGCGCCGTACCACAGCAGCCCCGCGGCCGTGGCGCAGGTGCCGGCGAGGAACAGGAGGTCGAGAAGCTGGCCCCTACGCCGCATCATGCACGGCGCCTCGCCCCTCCGCGGGCGTGCGTTGGCCGACGGTTGCCATCGCGCTCTCCTCCCATTCCGCTGATTGGTCGACCGAACAGGGCATTCTTCCGATGCCTTGCACGCGCGGTTGGGCTACTTTTGTAGAAGGTTGCCGGGCCGTCAATTCGGAAAAGCCCACCGCAGGGTGGCGGGCGGCGGCGACGTGGTGGAGATGCGCGAGAGGAGAGAGCGATGGCGCGACTGCAGGTTCGGCGGCTGGGATACGCGCTCGGGGCGGAGGTCACGGGCCTCGATCTTCGCCAGCCCCAGGACGAGGACACGATTGCGGCGATCCGCGACGCCTGGATGGAGCACCTGGTGCTGGTGCTGCCCGGCCAGGACATTTCCCCCGAGCAGCATGTGGCGTTCTCGCGGCACTTCGGGGCCCTCGACCCGAACGACGCGACGCCCTACTACCGCCATCCCCAGCATCCGGAGGTCCTCGTCGTCAGCAACAAGCCGGTGAACGGCAAGCCGTCGGAGACCCGGAACACGGGACGGAACTGGCACTCCGACCTCAGCTACACCGGCCGGCCGGCGATGGGCTCGCTGCTCCTCTGCAAGGAACGGCCGGATGTCGGCGGCGACACCATGTTCGCCAACATGTACATGGCCTACGAGACCCTGTCGCCGCGGATGCGGCAGTTCCTCGACGGGCTCGAGGCGGTCCACGACGTCACCCTGGTCAAGGGCATCGAGCAGCGGTCGCCGGAACTGGTCGCCGAGATCAAGCGGATCAATCCGCCGATCGCCCATCCGGTCGTGCGCACCCATCCCGAGACCGGCCGGTCCGCCCTCTTCGTCAGCCAGCGCGTCCGCCATTTCGTCGGGCTGTCGGACGAGGAGAGCGAGCCCATCCTGCGCTTCCTGACGCGCCATGCCGTCCGCGACGAGTTCGTCTACCGCCATCGCTGGACGGTCAACGACCTCGTCATGTGGGACAATCGCGCGACCATGCATGTCGCGCTCGCCGACTTCGACCAGTCGAAGCCGCGGCACATGCTGCGCTGCTCGATCCAGGGCGAGCCGCTCGGCTACATCTATCGCGGCGAGGGCGCCACGACGGCGCAGCCGGAAGCGACCCACCGCACCGTCGTCGCCTCGGTCTCGTGAGCGGCGGCGCCCGGCCGCACCGGCGGTGCGGCCGGGCGGGCGTCCTCAGGTGGTCTGCGGCGCCAGCTTGATCGAGCAGCCGTAGGCGCGGGTGACCGGCGTCGCCACCGGCTTGCCCTCGAGCAGCGCCGCGATCGCCGGCCGCACGTAGTTGCTGGCGGTCTTCACCGTCTCGGGATTGGCGCTGGGCTTGTCGTCGATGGCGCCCATGTAGCGGAGCACCCCGCCGGCGTCGATCACGTACATGTGCGGGGTCACCTGCGCCCCGTAGGACCGGCCGATCGTCCCCTTCGGATCGAGCACGACATGCGCCGGCTCGGCCTTGCGGCTGCGGCTCAGGTCGAGCGCCTGGGCAGGGGTGACGTGACCCTGCTCGCCCGGCGGCGAGGAGACGACGGTCAGCCAGACCACGCCCCGCTCTTTCGCCTCGCGCTGGAGGGCCTGCATGTTGTCGCTGTTGTAGTGCTTCCGCACGAACGGGCAGTCGTGGTTCGTCCATTCCAGGACCACGACCTTGCCGCGCAACTGCGACAGCGAGACCGTCCGGCCCTCGGCGGTCACGCCCTGGAACTCCGGCGCGGCGCTGCCGATCGCCGGCGCCGCGACGGTCGCGCGGGCGGGCAGCCCGGCGGCGACGGCGGTCGCGGCAGCGGCGCCCGCCAGGAAGCTTCTGCGATCCATGATGCCTCGTCTCCCGGTTCGGTTGGCGGTGGGTGACGTCGATATAGCCGCGTCGCGGCGACGATCAACGGGGGGCGCCACGCCGGATGTGGCACCGGCCGGAACCTGCCGGTATCCTCGCCCTCGCCAACCGCGGCGGAAGGGGAGGAACAGATGCCGGCATATCCCGGAACAGTCGACTGGTCGGGCGAGAATCCCGGCATGTATCTGAAGGAGACCCCGGACGGGCCCTTCGTCACCCTGCTCAGCTTCTTCCGCGTCGTCGTCTCGCCGCACGGGCGCGGGCATGCGCTCCTCATGCTGCGCCGGCCCCAGGACGCCGGCCATGCCGACAATGTCTGCCTGACCGACAACGAGGCGCTGGCGCGCTGGCTGGTCGCCGACTACGCGTCGAATTTCGGCGCCTTCAAGACCGCGGCCGGCCTGGACGGCCTGCGCTATGCCGGTCTCGACGCCGTCGCCACCGAGGGCGACACCCGCTCGACCTACACCGAGACGGTGCGCGGCGGCGGGATGGAGGTGCGGATGTCGTGGATGGAGATCGGCGAGCCGTTCGCGCTCGAACTGCCGGTCGCCCATTCCGCGACCGGCCGGCACATCATGCTGAGCCTCTTCGCCGGCGCCGGCCGCGCGCTCGCCACCGTCGACGGCAAGGCGCTGCCGGGCAAGCCGGTGCCGCGCGACATGGTCGGGCGGCCGATCACCTCGGCCTTCCTCGCCTTCTCCGAGACCTGGATCCGGCCCTGACGCCATGAATGTCGCCGATGCCGAAGCCGCCTTCGCCGATCTCCTCGGGCGGCGGCGCAAGTTCCTCGAAGTGGTGGCGGCGCTCGTCCGCGCCGGCGTGCGCGCCTACCAGGTCGACTTCCAGGCCCGCGCCATGACGCTCTACGGCGAGGACGGCAGCCATCACCGCGTCGCCCTCGCACTGCCGATGAGCGAACCGATCTCGGAGTTCTTCTCCTCGGGCGCCATCGACCGCACGATCCTGCAGATGCGCAGCCCCGAGGCCGACTTCGCGACCTTCCTGCGCCGTATGGCGCAGGCGGGCTGCGCCCAGTATTTCGTCTACCTGCGGGGTCGCCGGGCGATCTATCTCGGCGTCGACGGCGACCAGCACGTCGTCGACATCCCGGCCCGCGCCTGAAGCCGGGAGGGCGCTCAGAGAACCTGGCGCAGCAGGCCGACCGCGGCGATGCCGGCCACGATCGCGGCGAGGTCGTGGCCGACGAGGCGCATCGCCGCGGCGGCGGCGGCGGTCCCGAGCAGCTCGGCCAGGCCGCCCAGCGCCACCATCGGCGCCAGCAGCGAGACGATGACGGCACCCGGGATGTGGCGGAGCCACGCCTCGACCCGCCGCGACATCGGCATCCAGCGCATCAGCCAGAAGCCACCGGCCCGCATCGCATAGGTTGCGAGCGCCATCCCGACGATCGCTGCCGCCGCCAGCGGGTCGACCGACCAGGGGTCAGCGGCCATCGCGCAGGGCGCCCGTGAGCGAGCCGGCGAGGGCGCCGGCGATGACGTGCCAGAAGCCGGGCACGACGGCGTGGACCGCGACCGCCACCCCGGCGGCGACCGCCCAGGGCAGGGCGTCGCCGCGCCCGCGCCACAGCTTCACCAGCACCGCGGCGAAGAAGGCGACGACCGTGAAGTCCAGCCCCCAGGTCCGGGGATCGCCGATGGCCGCGCCCGCGGCGTGGCCGAAGGCGGTGGCGGCGACCCAGGTCGAGAGCATGAAGAGCCCGCTGCCGACCAGGATTGCGCCCTCGCGCTCGCCGCGCAGGAACGCCTGGAGCTGCAGCGGCCAGTTGGTGTCGGTCATGAAGAAGAGCGAACCGTAGGCGCGGCCCCGCGACAGCCGGCTGTACCATGGGCGGAGCGCCGCCCCCATCAGCAGGTGGCGGGCATTGACGATCAGGGTCGCGACGACGACCGCGAAGACCGGCACCGGGCTGCCCCAGATGCCGATCGCCACGAACTGGGAGGAGCCGGCGAAGACGAGCGCGCTCATCAGCGTCGCCTCGGCGAGGCTGAGCCCGGCCTGCCGCGCGGCGACGCCGAAGACGAGGCCGAAGGCGACGCTGCCGAGCGCCATCGGCAGGGCGTCGCGGGCGCCGCGCAGGGCGCCCGCGGCGGTGAACGTCACCGGCCGGAGATGCTCGCTCATGCCGGCGTCGGACCCGTCACATGGAAGGATTCCGCGACCGGACGGGCGAGGATGCGGTCGGCGATGTCGCGCTTGCCGGCGCTCCAGCGCCGCTCCTCCTCCGGGTCGAGGAGGCGGGCGAAGCCGCGGCGCGCCATCTGCGAGTACCCCTCGGGGATGATGCCGTCCCGCAGCACCAGGACGAGGCGGCGCCCCTCGTACTGAACCTCGAAATAGTAGTTGCCGTCGAAGGATTCGGGACCGATCCCGAGCCTCCGGTCGACGATGACGCGGCGGTCGGTGAAGGCGCGGGTCAGGTACTCGAACCCGTCGAGCACGCCCGGCGGGTCGAGCCCGAGGACGAGGCGGATGCGGCGGCGGTCGAGCGGCCGGCCGTCGCCCAGGCGCTCGGTCGCGGTACGGATGACGACGAAGGCCTGGGCGAGCCCGTTCAGGAAGTCGCGGCCGTGATACTTCACGAGATCGTCCATGGTGACGGCGTGGACGAACGGGCCGTCGGCGACGTGCAGGATCCCGGTCATGCCGCCTCCGGTGCCGCGACGAAGGCGGCGAGCGCCTCGGCGGTCTCTTCGGGTGCCTCTTCGGCGAGGTAGTGCCCGGCGTCGATCGCGCGGCCCGAGACGTCGCGGGCGCGCTTGCGCCATTCGGCGATCGGGTCGAAATGCTCGGCGACCACGCCGGCGGCCCCCCAGAGCGCCAGCATGGGGCAGTCGATCCGGCGGTCGAGGTCGGCCTCGTCATGCTCGAGATCGATCGAGGCGGCGGCCCGGTAGTCCTCGCAGATGGCGTGGATGGTGCCGGGCAGGCGGTAGCAGCGGCGGTATTCCGCCATCGCCTCCGGATCGAAGATCCCGGCCTTGGTCCGCTGGCGCTTCTCCATGTGCCAGGCGAGGTAGAAGTCCGGGTCGGCCTGGATCATGCGCTCCGGCAGGTCGAACGGCTGGATGAGGAAGAACCAGTGGTAGTAGGGCCGGGCCCAGGCGAGGGAGATCTGTTGGTACATGGCGCGCGTCGGGACGATGTCGAGCGCCGCGAAGGTCGAGACGCGGCCCGGATGATCGAGGCAGAGGCGATGGCCGACCCGGCCGCCGCGGTCGTGGCCGACCAGCGCGAAGCGATCGAACCCGAGGCCGGCCATCAGCTCGACCTGGTCCTGCGCCATCGCCCGCTTGGAGTAGGCGAGGTGCGTCGCGTCGCTCGCCGGCTTGGCGCTGTCGCCATAGCCGCGGAGATCGCTGGCGACGACGGTGAAGTGCCGCGCCAGCAACGGGGCGACCCGGTGCCACATGGCATGGGTCTGCGGATGGCCGTGCAGCAGCAGCATCGGCGGGCCGGACCCGCCGACGACATAGCGGATCGGGCCGGCCGCCGTCATGGCGTCGCCCGTGCGGAATCCGTCGAACAGCATGGGGGCTCCTTCGGGGATCGGGCAGTCATCCTGCCCGACCGGACGCCCCCTCGCCAGGGTTCCCGAGCCGTGGTTCCCGAGCCGGGCCGGTCTCAGGCCCGGCGCACCTGCTCGGCGATGGCGCGGTAGTGGGCCAGCGGCGGGGTCTCCAGGCCCTCGACCTTGCCGATGTCGTCCCAGCGGCGGACGGCGACGGCGGCCTGGGCGTAGGGCTGGGCGATGAAGCGGTCGGCCTCGGCGCGGTCGAAGATTCCGCCCTGGAGCTCGAGGCTGCGGACCGATGCCGGCGACAGCGTGTCGTGGTAGCCGCTCTCGGCATGGCAGAGCCAGCGCTTGGCGTCGACATGGAGGCGGATCGGCTCGGTGACGTCCGGCCCGAACCAGCGCGCCAGGATGGCGGCGCCGGAGAACTCGTGCCGGTCGTCGATGCCGCGCAGCGCCGCATCGTCGCCGAAATCGTGGATGAGATGGCCGACATCGTGCAGCAGCGCGGCGGTGATCGCCGCCGCCGGGGCGCCCTCCTGCTCGGCGAGCTGGGCGCATTGCAGCGCGTGCTCGAGCTGGCTCACCGCCTCCTGGCCGTACTGCTCGGCGCCGGCCTTTTCCAGGACCGCGAACAGGTCGTCGAACGTTTCCATGGGCAAGGGTTCCTTCAGTAGAGCGTCGCCTGGATGCGGGCCGGCAGGGCCGCGTCGTACTCGGGGCCGCCGACGCGATCGGCACTGAGGGTGGCGAGGATGCGACCGCCACTCGGCAGCGCCGAGCGCGGGACATGCCGGGACGGGTCCCACAAAGCCGAACGCGCGAGGGCGCGCGAGCACTGGAAGAAGACGGTATCGACGGCGACGATCATGACCGAGCGCGGCGCCCTGCCGTCGACGGCGAAGCGGGCGAGGAGCGCCGGATCGACGGAGATCCGGGCGCGGCCGTTGACCCGCAGCGTCTCGCCGACGCCCGGCACCAGGAACAGCAGTCCGACGCGCGGGTCGGCGAGGACGTTGCGCAGGCTGTCGATGCGGTTGTTGCCGCGCCGGTCCGGGATCAGCAGCGTCTTCTCGTCCTCGACGACGACGAAGCCGGGGCCGTCGCCGCGCGGCGAGGCGTCGAGACCGTCGGGTCCGCTCGTCGCCAGCACGAAGAAGGGCGCGGCCTCGATGAAGGGGCGGTAGAGCGGATGGACATGGTCCACCTCCTTCACGATCGAGGTCTCGGTCGGCGTGCCGTAGAGGCGCTGCAGCGCCTCGGCGTCGCGGAGAATGTGGCTGTCGTCGTTCATGCGACCCGGTTTCCTTCCCGCCACACCGCGCGCACGAACGGCAGGCCGTCGCCATCGCGGACCCGGATCAGGTCGGCGCGGCGGCCGGGCTCGATGCGGCCGCGGTCGGCGAGCCCGACGGCGGCGGCCGGCGTGTCCGTCACCGTGGCGACCGCATCCGTCAGCGCCATTCCGATCGGCGGCCGCGTCAGCAGGAACGCGCCGTGCAGCAGGCTCTGCGGATAATAGTCCGACGACAGGATCGAGACGAGGCCGAGGCCCGCCAGTTCCGCCGCCGCGACGTTGCCGGAGTGGGAGCCGCCGCGCACCAGGTTGGGGGCGCCCATCATCACCTTCATCCCGGCCGCATGGGCGGCGCGGGCGGCTTCGACCGTCGTCGGGAACTCGGCGATGGTCATGCCGGCGGCCAGCGATTCCGCGACATGCGCCGCCGTCGCGTCGTCGTGGCTCGCCAGCGGCCAGCCGCGTTCGCGGGCGAGGGTGGCCATCCACGAGCGGTGGCGGGCGCTGAACTGCTCGGCCAGCGCCTTGCGGTGGGCCGAGAAGCGCTCGTACTCGGCGTCCGACAGGCCATGGCGCTTCTGGTAGCCGCGGCGGTAGGCCGCCTCGTCGGCGTACTGGCGCTGGCCCGGCGTGTGGTCCATCAGCGAGATCAGCCGGACCAGCGGATCGTCGAGGAACGGCGCGAACATCTCCGGCGCATCGGGCTCGCTCACCTCGATCCGCATGTGGAGGAAATGGTCGGCCTTCAGCATGTCGTGGCGGATGGCATGGGCGAGGCCGACCGGGGTCACCTCCAGGCTGCGCCGCCGCTGGGTGCCGGCGATGACGTCGCCGACGGCGACCGAATCGAAGACCGTGGTGATGCCGCAGCCGGCGACCAGGGCGTCGTGGGCGACGATCGCCGCCTCCGGCGGCCAGGACACGCCCGGCCGCGGCGTCAGGTGCTTCTCGAGGTTGTCGGTGTGGAGTTCGACCAGCCCCGGCAGCAGGTAGTCGCCGTCGAGGCCGAGCGCACCCGGTACCGCGCTGCGGCCGCGGGAGAGATCGGCGATGCGGCCGTCGCGGACGAGGAGGGTGCCGTCGAAGACGCCGTCCGGCGTGACGATTCGGGCGTCGGTCAGGATCGATTCGCGCATGGCGGCGATCCTATGCCGCCAGTGATGGCGGTCGCATGGCAAAGACGCGGTCGGCGACCTCGTCGCGGACCTCGGCGTCGTGAAAGATGCCGAGCACCGCCGCTCCGCGGGCCTTCGCCTCGCCGATCAGGGCGACGACGGTGCGACGGTTGTCGGCGTCGAGGGCGGCCGTCGGCTCGTCGAGGAGCAGGATCGGGAAGTCGACGACAAAACCGCGGGCGAGGTTGATGCGCTGCTGCTCGCCGCCGGAGAAGGTGGCCGGCGGCAGCGACCACAGCCGTTCCGGGATGCGCAGACGGGAGAGCAGGCGTTCGGCCCGGCGTTCGGCCTCGGCCGGGGGAAGGCCGACGGCGCGCGCCGGCTCCGCCACCACGTCGATCGCCGGCACCCGCGGGATCACCCGGAGGAACTGGCTGACATAGCCCAGCGTATGGCGGCGCAGTTCGAGGACGGTCTGGGGGCTGGCGGCCGCGACGTCGACCGTGGCACCGCGGTGGCGGACACGTATGGCCCCGGCCTGGGCGCGGTAGTTGCCGTAGACGAGGCGCAGCAGCGAACTCTTGCCGGCGCCGGACGGCCCGTTGAGCGCGACGCACTCGCCCGGCATCACCAGGAGGTCGATGCCCACGAGGACCGGCAGCACCACGCCGCCCTGGACGTGAAGCGTGAACTGCTTGCCGACGCCGGCGAGCGCGATCGCGGGATGGCTGGTCATGGGTGCAGGATCGAGGCGACGAGAAGCTGGGTGTAGGGATGCTGCGGGTCGTCCAGGACCTGGTCGGTCAGGCCCTCCTCGACGACGCTGCCGGCGCGCATCACCATCAGCCGGTGGGCGAGGAGCCGCGCGACCGCGAGGTCGTGGGTGACGACGACGACCGACAGGCCGAGATCTGCGACCAGCCCGCGCAGGAGGTCGAGCAGCCGGGCCTGGACCGAGACGTCGAGGCTGCCGGTCGGCTCGTCCATGAAGACGAGGCGCGGCCGGGAGACGAGGTTGCGGGCGATCTGCAGGCGCTGGAGCATGCCGCCCGAGAAGGTCCGCGGCATGTCGTCGATGCGGTCGCGGGCGATCTCGACCCGGCCGAGCCAGTCGAGCGCCGACGCGCGGATGTTGCCGTAGTGGCGGGCGCCGACCGCCATCAGCCGCTCGCCGACATTGGCGCCGGCGCTGACGCCCAGGCGCAGCCCTTCGACCGGATGCTGGTGGACGATGCCCCAGTCGGTCCGCATCAGCAGGCGCCGGCGCGGCTCGGAAAGCGCGAACACGTCCTGCGGTCCCGCCTCGCGGGTGTCGTAGACGATCCGCCCCTCGTCGGGTTCGAGCTGGGCCGAGAGGCACTTCAGCAGCGTCGTCTTGCCCGAGCCCGATTCGCCGACGATCCCCAGCACCTCGCCCGGCCAGAGGTCGAAGGTGACGTCGCGGCAGCCGATGCGGCTGCCGTAGCGCCGGGTCACGCCGGCGACCCGCATCAGCGGCTGGCCGCTCACGGCGCCGTCTCCGCCACCGGCTGGCCCAGTGCGTCCGGCTGCCGGCCGACATGGCCGGCGGCGCGGCGCTCGCCGCAATGGTCGCTGTCCGAACAGACGAAGATGCGGCCGCCGCGGTCGTCGACGATGACCTCGTCGAGGAAGCTGTCGGCGGCGCCGCAGAGCGCGCAGCACTGGTCCCAGCGCTGGACCTCGAAGGGGTGGTCCTCGAAGTCGAGGCTGACCACGGAGGTCCAGGGCGGCACGGCGTAGATGCGCTTCTCGCGGCCGGCGCCGAAGAGCTGGAGCGCCGGCGAGCGGTCCAGCTTCGGGTTGTCGAACTTGGGGATGGGCGAGGGGCGCATCAGGTAGCGGCCGCTCACCATCACCGGATAATCGTACGCGGTGGCGATACGGCCGTGGCGGGCGACGTCCTCGTAGAGCCGGACGTGCATCGCCCCGTACTCGGCCAGCGCATGCATCTTGCGCGTCTCGGTCTCGCGCGGTTCGAGCCAGCGCAGCGGCTCGGGGATCGGCACCTGGAAGACGATGATCTGGTCGCCGCGCAGCGCCCGCTCGGGGATGCGGTGGCGGGTCTGGACGATGGTCGCCTCGGCCGTGCGCTCGGTCGTCGCGACCCCGGTGGTGCGGGCGAAGAAGCGGCGGATGCTGACGGCGTTGGTGGTGTCGTCGGCGCCCTGGTCGATGACCTTGAGCACGTCCTCCGTGCCGATGATCGCCGCCGTCACCTGGATGCCGCCGGTCCCCCAGCCGTAGGGGAGCGGCATCTCGCGGCTGGCGAACGGCACCTGGTAGCCCGGGATCGCCACGGCCTTCAGGATGGCGCGGCGGATCATCCGCTTGGTCTGCTCGTCGAGATAGGCGAAGTTGTAGCCGTCCATCGTCATTCGTTCCCGGCCATGGCATCGGCCAGTGGCCGTTGCGCCGCCGCCGCCTTCCGGCGCAGCCCGCGCACCAGCACGAGTTCCGACTGGAAGTCGACATAGTGCGGCAGCTTGAGGTGCTGGACGAAGCCCGAGGCCTCGACATTGTCGGCGTGGCCGAGGACGAACTCCTCGTCCTGGGCCGGCGATTCGACCTCTTCTCCGAGCTCGCCCGCCCGCAGCGCCCGGTCGACCAGCGCCATCGCCATGGTCTTGCGCTCGCAATGCCCGAAGGCGAGGCCGTAGCCGCGGGTGAATTGCGGCGGTTCCGTCGCCGAGCCCTTGAACTGGTTCACCATCTCGCATTCGGTGACGGCGACGTCGCCGAGCGAGACCGGGAAGCCCAGCTCTTCCGGCACGAACTCGACGGCGACCGTCCCGAAGCGGATTTCGCCGGCAAACGGGTGGTTGCGGCCATAGCCGCGCTGGACCGAATAGCCGAGCGCCAGCAGGAAGCCCTCGTCGCCGCGGGCCAGCGCCTGCAGGCGGGCCGGGCGGCCCGCGGGGAAGGTCATGGGCTCGCGGGTGATGTCCGGTACCGGCGCGTCCGGGTCGGGGTCGGCCTCGGATTCGACGAGACCCTCGCGGTCGAGCATGGCCAGGACATGGGGCATCGGCTCGGGCTCGGCCTCGGCCCGCGGGCCGGTCGGCGCGGCGCCGCCGGCCGCCAGCAGCGAGAAGTCGAGCAGGCGGTGGGTGTAGTCGAAGCTGGGGCCGAGGATCTGCCCGCCGGGCAGATCCTTGAAGGTGGCGGAGATGCGCCGCGCCACCTGCATCCGCGCGGTGTCGATCGGCTCGGAGGCGCCGAAGCGCGGCAGGGTGGTGCGGAAGGCGCGCAGCAGGAACACCGCCTCGAGCTGGTCGCCGCAGGCCTGCTTCAGCGCCAGCGCCGCCAGTTCGCGGTCATAGAGCGAGCCCTCGGTCATCACCCGGTCGACGCCGAGGCCGAGCTGCTGGGCGATCTGGTCGGTGCTGATCTCCGGCACCCCGGGATCGCCGCGGCGGGTCTCGGCGAGCAGCCGCTCGGCATTGGCGATGGCGGCCTCGCCGCCCTTGACCGCGACGTACATCGGCCTACTCCTCGATCCGAACGGTGCGCGGCAGCGCCGCCACCCGATCGCCGGCCGCCAGGAAGAGGTCGATCCCGCGCGGGAAGAGGGCGCGGTTGGCGGCCCAGGCGGCGGCGAAGCCGGCAGGCAGCCCGTCGACGGCCAGCCGCGCCTCGTCTTCGATGCCGGGGCCGGTCAGGCGCCAGCCGGAGCCGGGGCGGAGGTCGGCGACCAGGACGATCAGGGTGGCGGAGCGGTCGGGGTAGGCGTCGTCGCCGGCCGGGAAGCGGTCGAGCGGCAGCAGGGCCGTCGCCGGCCCGGCGACGAGCGCGAACCGCGCCTGGGCCGCATCGGGCACCAGCGGCGCGCCGCAATGGAAGCGCAGCCAGGTGTCGACTTCCGGGGCGCGGGCGGCGGGGTCGAGCCAGAGCGGCGTCTCGAAATCGACCAGGGTCAGCAGGCTCGCCGCGGCGGCCGGCGACAGCGGTGCGGGCGCGGCGACGGCGGCACCGACACGGGCGACGGTGCCGGGGCGGGCGATCGCATCGAGCAGCGCACGGAAGGTCCGCTGGGAGTCGGCGACGGGATCGGCGAAGCCGGGGGCCGGGGCGGGACCGGGAAGGGGGCGCATCACTCGCCGCGCACCATGGTGAAGAAGCGCACCTTGGTCGCCGCCGCCTTCTCGCGCGCCGTCCGCTCCGCGGCCGCGAGGTCGGCGGCGACCGGCTCGATCACCGCCCGCATCACCGCCGCGTGCGTCGCCCGCTCCTGGAGCAGCGCGTCGAACACGGCGGCGAGTTCGGCCCGCCGATGGTCGCGACCGGCGACGTAGCCGTGCCCCATCGTCCCTTGCCGCGTCCGCACCACGCACCGGGTCACCGTCATCTCGCCGAGATTGAAGCGCGGGCCGGTGCCGCCGGAACGGCCGCGCACCATGACCATGCCGGTCTCGGGACGGCGCAGCAGGTCGTAGGCGGGCACGGCCTCGAGCGCGCGCCAGCCGGCCTCGAGGCGGTCGGCCGAGGCGCGGGCGAGCAGGCCCATCCAGCGTTGCCGGACTTCGATCCCGGCCTCCGGGCCGGGATCGCGCGGGCATGTGGGTTCGGAACTCGACATCTCGCGAATTTGTCTAGACGTCCATATGATTTGCGACGATAGTGCCCCAGCCTCGAGGTCCAGTAAAGCGACCAACCGCTGAAACTTTGATGACGACGACCGAAACGACGCCGCTGTCCCGCCGCCAGGGTGTCGCCCTGTGGCGTCAGATCGAGCAGACGATCGAGGCGGAGATCGCCGGGCGCCGTCTCGGGCCGGGCGATCGCCTGCCGACCGAGCACGCGCTCGCCGAGCGCTTCGGGGTCAACCGCCACACCGTGCGTCAGGCGCTGGCCGCACTCGAGGAGCGCGGGCTGGTGCGGGTGGAGCAGGGGCGGGGTACCTTCGTCCATGACGATCCGGTCGCCTATGCCGTGCGCAAGCGTACCCGCTTCAGCGAGACCATCCGGCGGCAGAACCGCGAACCGCATTCCCGCCTCGTGCGGGCGGCGACGGTGGCGGCGGAGGTGGCGATCGCGCGGCCGCTCGGCCTGCGCCGCGGCGAGAGCGTCATCCTGCTGGAGACCCTGGGCGAGGCCGACGGCCGGCCGATCAGCATCGCCTCGCATTATTTCCCGGCCTGTCGCGTTCCTGACATGATCCAGGCGTATCGTGCGGAGGAGTCGATCACCCGTGCGCTCGTCCGCTGCGGCATCGCCGACTACACCCGCAAGTCGACTCGGGTGACGGCGCGGCTGCCTTCGGCGGAGGACGCCCGGGCCCTGCACATGCCGCGTTCGCGGCCGGTGCTGGTGGCCGAAAACCTCAACGTCGATCCCGAGGGGCGCCCGATCGAGATCAGTATCGCGCGGATGGCGGCCGAGCGCGTGCAACTGGTCTTCGAGCCCTGAGACCGCCGGTCCCGCAACTTTCCGTCCCGAGCCCATGTCTGAGAGTAACTGGCAGTCCGCGCGCAACTGGCAGGTCGTCAACGGCCGCATCCTAACCGCCGCTGGTACCATCGTCGAAGCGGAACTCTCGATCGAAGGTGACTGCCTGGGCGGGCTCGGCGCCGGCGGCGGACCCACCCTCGACGCCGGCGGGGCGCTCGTCCTGCCCGGCATCGTCGATCTCCACGGCGACGCCTTCGAGCGTCAGATGATGCCGCGCCCCGGTGTCGCCTTCGCGGCCGAGCTGGCGCTGCTCGACAGCGACCGCCAGCTCGCCGCGAACGGCATCACCACCGCCTATCACGCCGTCACCTGCTCGTGGGAGCCGGGCCTGCGCTCGCTCGACAGTGCCGCCCGGCTCGCCGCGGCGGTGGCCGAACTGCAACCCCGGCTCGCCTGCGACACCCGCATCCATCTCCGTCACGAGGCCTACAATCTGGACGGCGAGGGGCCGTTGCTGGACTGGCTGGCGACGGGCCAGGTGGCTCTGGTCGCCTTCAACGACCACACTCCGGCGATGCTGCGGCACCTCGGCGACCCGGTGCGGCTGGCGCGCCTCGCCGAGCGCACCGGCCTCGCCGCCGATCCGTTCGGGCGGCTGCTGGCCGCCGTCGGCGCCCGCCGTGCCGAGATTGCCCCGTCGCTCGCCCGGATCGCCGCCGCCGCCCGGCAGGCGGGCGTGCCGCTCGCCTCCCACGACGACCCCGATCCCGACATCCGCGCCGGCTTCCGCCGGCTCGGCGCCCGCATCAGCGAGTTTCCGCTCAACCGCGAGACCGCGGCCGCGGCGGTGGCGGCGGGCGACACCGTGGCCATGGGCGCGCCCAACGTCGTCCGCGGCGGCAGCCATCTCAACCTCGTGGGCGCGGCCGAACTGGTGGGCGCCGGGCTCTGCACCGCCCTGATGTCCGACTACTACTATCCCGCCCTGCTGCAGGCGCCGTTCCGTCTGGCGGGGGACGGCATCCTGGCCTTCGCGCGCGCCTGGGATCTCGTCTCGGCCGGGCCGGCCGCTGCCGCCGGGCTCGCCGATCGCGGCCGCATCGCCGCCGGCCTGCGCGCCGACCTCGTCCTGGTCGACGAGCGCGCTCCCGGCCTGCCGCGGGTCGTCGCCACCGTCGCCGGCGGCCGCGTCGTCCATGCCGAGGGTCGGCTCGCCATCGGCGGAGGGTTCGCCGCCGCAGCCTGATCCCCGCTGCCGCGGCCGGCGATTTGCCGCTATACCTCCCCTTCGCCCGCCGCAGAGCCTGCCGCCAGGAGAGCCGGAATGGCCCGAATCTTTGATCCCGCGCCCGCCGCCGCCATCATCGCCGAGGCCCGTCTCGGACGCCGCCTGCTGACGCCGCTGGCCGCCGACGTGGCGCCCGCCGATCCCGCCGAGGGCTACCGGGTGCAGTTCGCCCTGCACGGCCTGCTGCAGCCGCGGCTCGGTCCGCGCGTCGGCTGGAAGATCGGCGCCACCACCCGCGTCATGCAGGAGTGGCTGGCGATTGACCATCCCTGCGGCGGCGGCGTCCTCGAATCGGGCCTGCGCCCCGACGGCGGGTCGTTCGTCGCCGCCCAATGCTTCCGGCCGATGGTCGAGACCGAGATCGTGGCGCGCCTGTCGGCCGACCTGCCGGCCCGACCCGGCGGGCACGACCGCCAGTCGGTGGCGACCGCCGTCGCCAGCCTGCATCCCGGGATCGAACTGGTCGACGATCGCTACGACGACTTCGCCGCGGTCGGCGTGCCGGCGCTGATCGGCGACGATTTCTTCCAGGCCGGTGCCGTCATCGGCGCCGCCGCGCCGGACTGGCGGGCGCTCGACCTGCCGGCGCTCCGCGGCCGGGTGACGATCTCGGGCGCGGCCCGCGGCGAGGGGGTGGGGGCGGCGATGATGGGGCATCCGCTGGCGGCGCTGGCCTGGCTGGCCAACACGCTCAACGCCGCCGGAACGGCGCTCCGGGCGGGCGAGTTCGTCTTCCTGGGCAGCGTCGTCGCGCCGCAGCCGGTCGTCGCCGGGGACCGCGTCGAGGTGGCATTCGACGGGCTCGGCCGCGTCGGCGTATCCTTCGGCTGAAGAGGGATACGCGTCGGGCCGCGCCGCGGTCGCGCCCGGACGGAGGAACCATGAACAACGGCCGGCTGGTGGTCGGATTCTCGTGCGTCGGGCACGGCCTCTCGCATCTCGTGATGCTGCTCTACCCGACCGTCGTGCTGGCGCTCGAGCGGGAGTGGGGGCTGCCCTACGGCGAGTTGCTGTCGCTGTCGCTCGCGGGCTTCATCCTTTTCGGCGCCGGCGCGCTGCCGGCCGGATGGCTCGGCGACCGCTGGAGCGCCGAGCGGATGATGCTGATCTATTTCCTCGGCACCGGCGGCGCCTGCATCCTGACGGGGCTGGCGACCGGGCCGCTCGGCATCGCCGCCGGCCTCGGCCTGATCGGGCTCTTCGGCTCGATCTACCATCCGGTCGGCATCGCCTGGCTGGTCCGGGCCAGCGTCAACCGCGGCAAGGTCCTGGGGATCAACGGGCTCTTCGGTTCGGCCGGGCTGGCGGCCGCCCCCTTCGTCGCCGGCGCGCTGACCGACCTCGTCTCCTGGCGCTGGGCCTTCATCGTGCCCGGATTGGCGACCATCGCCTTCGGGCTGGCGCTGGCGCTGTGCATGAAGCAGGGCACGGTGGTCGCGCTGAAGGAGGACCGCCTGCCGGAGAAGGCCGCGGCGCGTGGCGACATCATCCGCGTCTTCTTCGTGCTGTCGGTGACCATGGCGGCCGCGGGCGTCATCTTCCAGGGCATCACGCTGGCCCTGCCCAAGGTCTTCGCCGACATGACGCCGGCCATCACCGGCGGGACGGCGGCCGGCGCCGGGATGCTGGTCACGGTCGTCTATCTCGTCTCGGCGGGCGGCCATGTCGTCGGCGGCTGGCTCGCCGACCGCTACCCGGCCAAGCCGATCTATCTCTGGGGCTGGCTCGCCCAGGTCCCGCTGCTGGCGCTGGCGGCGACGGCGCAGAACTGGCTGCTGTTCGCCTTGGTGACCACCCAGGCGCTGCTCCATATCGGGGTGACCCCGGCGGAGAACCTGCTGCTCGTCAAGTACACGCCCGGCAGGTGGCGGGCGACCGCCTTCGGGGCGAAGTTCGTGCTGGCGCTCGGCGTCAGCGCCGCCGCGGTGCCGCTGGTGGCGATCGTCTACGACAGCACCGGCAGCTTCTACTGGTTCTTCGTGACGCTGGCCGGGCTGGCGGGGCTGATCGTCGCCGCGGCGGCGATGCTGCCCGGCGAGCGCCGGCCGCCGCGGTCGACGATCGTGGCGAGCCCGGCGGAATAGCCGCCGCCGGGCTCGCGGGTCCGGCTCAAGCGGTCTTGGCGAGGGCCTGGTCGAGGTCGGCGATGATGTCGCCGACGCTCTCGATGCCGATCGACAGGCGGACGACGTCGGGACCGGCGCCCGCCGCCGCCCGCTGCTCGTCGGAGAGCTGGCGGTGGGTGGTCGAGGCGGGGTGGATGATGAGGCTGCGGGTGTCGCCGATGTTGGCGAGGTGGGAAAAGAGCTCGCAGCCCTCGACCAGCTTGACGCCGGCGTCGTAGCCGCCCTTGACCCCGAAGGTGAAGACCGAGCCGGCGCCGCGCGGCAGGTACTTCTTCGCCAGCCCATGATAGGGGCTGGACGGCAGCCCGGCATAGGAGACCCAGGCGACCGCGGGGTGCGATTCCAGGAATTCCGCCACCTTCTGCGCGTTGGCGACGTGGCGCTCCATGCGCAGCGCCAGCGTCTCGGTGCCGGTCAAGGTCAGGAACGCATTGAGCGGGGCCATCGCGGCGCCGAGGTCGCGCAGGCCGAGCGCGTGGCCGTGGACGGTCAGCGCCAGGTCGCCGAAGGTCTCGTGGAAGCGCAGCCCGTGATAGGCGGGCTCGGGCTCGCTGAGCGACGGGAAGCGGCCGCTCTTCGTCCAGTCGAAGCGGCCGCTGTCGACCATCATGCCGCCCATCGAGTTGCCGTGGCCGGAGAGGAACTTGGTCGTCGAGTGGATGACGATGTCCGCACCCCACTCGATCGGCCGGCAGAGGTAGGGCGAGGCCATGGTGTTGTCGACGATGAGCGGGATGCCGGCCTCCCGCGCGATCGCGGCCACCGCTGCGATGTCGGTGACGACCCCGCCCGGATTGGCGAGGCTTTCGACGAAGATCGCCTTGCACTTGGGCGTCAGCGCCCGGCGGAAGTTCTCCGGATCGTCGGAATCGACGAAGCGCACGGTCCAGCCGAACTTCTGGAAGCTGCGGCCGAACTGGGTGATCGAGCCGCCATAGAGGCGCTTGGCCGCGAGGAACTCGTCACCCGATTCGAGGAGGGCGAAGAACGCCATCATCTGCGCGGCATGGCCCGAGGCGCAGCCGGTCGCGCCGCGGCCGCCCTCCAGGCTCGCCACCCGCTCCTCCAGCGCCGCCACCGTCGGGTTGGTCAGCCGCGAATAGATATAGCCGTAGGTCTGGAGGTTGAAGAGCGAGGCGGCGTGGTCGACGTCGTCGAAGACGTAGGCCGTCGTCTGGTAGATCGGGACCGTGCGGGCGCCCGTGGTCGGGTCGGGCGCCGCGCCGGCGTGGATGGAACGGGTCTCGAAGCCGAACTTGGTCTTGTCGGTCATGATTGCACCTTGCGGGTCCGCTTGGAGGTGATGATGCCGGAATCGAAGCCGCCCCAGGACAGTTCGCCGGAGTGGCGGCCGAACTCGATCTTGGGGCAGCGGTCCATGACGACCTTGAGGCCGTGCGCCTCCGCCTCGGCGGCGGCGGCGTCGTGGCGGACGCCGAGCTGCATCCACACGACCTTGGCGCCGATCCGGATCGCATCGGCGACGATGCCGGGCGCGGCATCGGCGGCGCGGAAGACGTCGACCATGTCGACCGGCACCGGCACGTCGGCGAGCGTGGCATAGACGCGCTCGCCCAGGATCTCCTCGCCGGCCGCCCGCGGGTTGACCGGGATGACCCGGTAGCCCTTGCCCTGCAGGTACTTCATGACGAAGTAGCTGGGCCGGTTCCAGTTCGGGCTGGCGCCGACCATGGCGATGGTCCTGGTGTCGCGCAGGATGCCGGCGATGTACTCGTCGGAATAGCGGTCGTGGTCCATCAGCAGCCTTTCCACACCGGCGGGCGCTTCTCGACGAAGGCGCCGATGCCCTCGGCCGCATCGGCCGCCATCATGTTCCGCGTCATCACCTTCGATGCGTAGGCGTAGGCCTCGGCCAGCGGCATCTCGCGCTGGCGGTAGAAGGCTTCCTTGCCGATGGCGAGGACATGCGGCGACTTGGCGGCGATGGTGCCCGCCAGCGCATCGACCGCGGCCCGCAGCCGGTCCGCCGGCACCACCCGGTTGACGAGGCCCAGCGCATGGGCCGTCGCGGCGTCGACGGGCTCGCCGGTCAGCAGCATGTGCATGGCCGCCTTGGCGCCGACGGCGCGCGTCAGCGCCACCATCGGGGTCGAGCAGAAGAGCCCGATATTGACGCCCGGCGTGGCGAAGCGGGCGCTCTCGGCGGCGACCGCGAGGTCGCAGGTGGCGACGAGCTGGCAGCCCGCCGCCGTCGCCATCGCATGGACCTCGGCGATCACCGGCCGCGGCAGGCGGGTGATCTGCAGCATGAGGTCGCTGCACTGGCGAAAGAGCCGCTCCATGGTGGCACGGCCCGGGTCGGCGCGGACTTCCTTGAGGTCGTGCCCGGCGCAGAAGGCGGGCCCGTTGGCGGCCAGCACCACGACCTTGACTGCCGGGTCGGCCTCGATGCGCGCCAGTTCCTCCGAGAGCGTGGCCATCAGTGCCACCGACAGCGCATTGCGCGCCTCCGGGCGGTTGAGGGTCAGGCGGGCGATGCCGTCGCGATCCTCGCGGAGCAGCAGGGGTGGGTCCTGGGTCGCCGGTGCCAGCATCGGGTGGGGCCTCGCCGGTGCGGGGGATGGGCAGCATAGATGCCGGTCGCGCCCGCCGGATGCAAGCCGGCGGGGCGGGCGGATCAGGCGGCGATCGCCGCCGCCCGGGCGCGGGCGCCCGCCGCGGCATCGGGTTCGCCCGCGGCCGACAGCACCTCGGCGAAGTTGCCCCAGCTCCAGCCGCACCAGGGTTTCAGCCGCGTGCGCTCGGACCAGAGCGCGCGGGCGAGCGGCAGGCGGTCGGCGCGCAGCGCCGCCAGCGCCAGCATCTGCTGGAAGACGTCGCGCTGGGCCCGGCTGCCGCCGATCCGCGCGAGCGCCGGGCGCGCCGCCAGGAACCGGTCGACGGCCCGGCCGTAGTCGCCGGCGCGATAGGCGAGGATGCCGTCGACGAGGTCGGCTCCGGCCTCGCGCATCACCTGCGATTCCGTCTCCCCGGCGGCGGCGAAGCTGCGGCAGCTGGCGGCGAAGCGCTCGGCCTCGCCGGGCTTGCCGGCGGCGGCCAGCGCCATGGCGAAATGGGCATCGGCGAAGACCAGCATGTGGTCGTCGATCCGCTCGGCGGCGCGCGCCGCCAGTTCGTCCCAGCGCCCCCCGACGGCGACGCCGACATTCTCCAGCCGCCACAGGAACGAGGCGGCGTTGGCGATGTCGAGCGAATCGTCGGTCGATTCCGTCCGCACCTGGCGGTCGTAGAGGGCGAGCGCCGCGTCATGGCGGCCGCGGTCCCAGTGGAAGAGCGCGCGGTGCCACCAGAGATGGTTGGTGAAGTTGTGGCACTCGCCGAAATTGCCTTCGAGCCCGGTGATCCAGGCGACGCCCTCGTCGGCGCGGCCCTGCATCTCCATGACGTGGGCGACGGCGTGGGTCGCCCAGACGTCGTGCGGGTGGATCTCGACCGCGCGCCGGCCGTCGCGCTCGGCCGCCGCATAGTCCCCGGCCTCCTCCTGGGCGAAGGCATAGGCGCCGAGCATGAAGCCGTAGCCCGGCACGCGCTCGTCCCAGGCATGGAGGCAGCGCGCGAAGGAGGCGCGCATCTCCTCGGCGTCGCCGAGGTAGAAGTGCCCGAAATTGGCCAGCCGGAGCGCGATCGCGTCGCGGGGATGCTCGGGCAGGATCGCTTCCCAGCGGCGGATCGCGCCGGCGAAATCGCCGGCGACCCAGGCGGCCAGGGCCGCGACGTGGTCCTGCTCGCGCCGGGTGGCGCCGGCCGCCGCCGCCTGGGCCGCCGCCAGCGATTTCGCCGCCCGCGGCACCAGCGTCCGGTTGCCCATCAGCATCATGTAGTAGCCGCGCAGGACATTGGCGAAGACGCAGGCCGGATCGGCCGCCAGGCCCGGCTTCAGCCGGTCGCCGGTATCGAGGCGGAAGGCGAGGAAGGCAGCGATCGAGGCGTCGATCGCCGCGACGGCGGCCGGGTCGGCGGCGGTGACGGCGAGGCCGCGGGCGTCCTTAAAGAGGGGCATGGCCGATTCCTGGGGGCGGGGGCGTCTCCTTCCCGCAGCCTGCGCCCGGCCTGCGCTCCGGCGCAACGTCCGGCTGCTTCCCGGCCCTGCGGCGTGCCGTCATACTGCGCCTCGGACCGAAGGGAGGCGGGCGGACATGGACGGCGAAGGGGAGGCGCGCATCACGCGGGCGGCGTTCGACCGCCTGTGCGCGGAGGAACTGCCGTTCACGGTCTCCTTCGGCTTCCGGCTGGACGCGATCGGCGGGGGATGGGCGCGCTGCCGGGCGCCCTTCCGGCCGGAATCGATCCGTCCCGGCGGGACCATCGCCGGCCCGATCCTCATGGGGCTCGCCGACTTCGCCCTCTATGCCGCCGTCCTCAGCCGGATCGGCGCGGTGCCGCTGGCGGTGACGACGAGCCTCACCACCAACTTCCTGCGCCGGCCGCGACCGGCCGACGTGCTGGCCGAGGCACGCCTCCTGAAGCTCGGGCGGCGGCTGGCCTACGGCGAGGTGACGCTCTTGTCGGAGGGCGAGGCGGAGCCCGTCGCCCACGTCACCGGCACCTACTCGATTCCGCCCTCGGCGACCGCCCAATAGAATGTGGTATCATGATACCAGCGTGGAAAAAGGCCGTTGGCATCGGGCGTTTTCGCGTTGACACGCCATCGGGCGGCGCGTAGACAGCGCTCCCGAAGCGGCGCCCGGCGGTGCCGCGCCGTTATTTGATCGAGCGTGTCCCCGATGAAGACCTATTCCGCAAAGCCCGCGGACATCAGCAAGAAGTGGGTGCTGATCGACGCCGAAGGGCTGGTGCTGGGCCGGCTCGCGAGCGTGATCGCGATGCGCCTCAAGGGCAAGCACAAGACGACCTTCACCCCGCACATGGACTGCGGCGACAACGTCATCGTCGTCAATGCCGACAAGGTCCACGTCACCGGCCGCAAGCTGGAACAGGACGTGTTCTACTGGCACACCGGCTATCCGGGCGGGATCAAGGGGCGCACGAAGGGCGAGATCCTGCGTGGCCGCTTCCCCGAGCGCGTGCTCGAGAAGGCGGTCGAGCGGATGATGAAGAAGGACAGCCCGCTCGCCCGCCAGCAGATGAAGAACCTGCGCGTCTACAAGGGGGCCGAGCACCCGCACGCGGCCCAGCAGCCGGAGCTGCTGGACGTCGCCGCGATGAACCCCAAGAACAAGCGCAAGGGCTGATCCGATGGCCGAGACTCTCGAATCCCTGGGCCAGCTCAAGGACGCGCTGGCCGCTGCCAAGAACCCGCCCGCCGAAGCCGAAGCGGCCCCGGAGGCCGAGGTCGCGCTGCGCGAGCGCCAGGTCGACCGCTTCGGCCGGGCCTACGCCACCGGCAAGCGCAAGAACGCGATCGCCCGCGTCTGGCTGAAGCCGGGCTCCGGTGCCATCACCGTGAACGGCAAGGACCTCGACACCTACTTCGCGCGGCCGGTGCTGCGCATGATCATCAACCAGCCGTTCCAGGTGACGACCCGCGAGAACCAGTACGACATCTACTGCACGGTGGTCGGCGGCGGCCTCTCCGGGCAGGCGGGTGCCGTGCGCCACGGGATCTCGCAGGCGCTGAGCCACTACGAGCCGGAACTGCGCTCCGCGCTCAAGAAGGTCGGCTTCCTCACCCGCGACAGCCGCGTCGTCGAGCGCAAGAAGTACGGCAAGGCCAAGGCCCGCCGCAGCTTCCAGTTCTCGAAGCGCTGAGCGACTGGGCCATCTCTTCGACGGGGGCCGTGCCGCGAGGTGCGGCCCCTTTCTTTTTTCGGTTCCGTGCGAACCGCGGCCGGTGTAGAAGCGACCCCATGTCCATGTCGAACGCATCCGCAGCCACTGCCGGAACGACCGCGCGCCCCGCCGGGCTGCGACGTCGCCGCGTGCGAACGATCGGCTGAGCGCCGGGCCCGTCGGGCCCACCGGATCCCGCAGGGGGCCGCGCTCAGCGCGGCCTTTTTCGTTTTGCGATCTTGCGTCCCGCCGGGTGGGCGCAGCACATAGGGACGGATTGGAGGAGGGTGGTTCCATGGTCACCACGAGCGGCAAGCCCAGCGTCTTCATCGACGGCGAGGCCGGGACCACCGGTCTCGGCATCCGCGAGCGGCTGCTGGCGACGCCATGGGTGGAGTTGAAGAGCCTGCCGGCCGACCGGCGCAAGGATCCCGCGGCGCGCCAGGCCCTGATGGCCGAGGTCGACCTCGTCGTGCTCTGCCTGCCGGACGACGCGGCCCGGGAATCGACGGCGCTCGCCGACGCGCTCGGGGATGCGGGCCCGCGTGTTCTCGACGCCAGCACCGCCCACCGCGTCGCTCCGGGCTGGACCTACGGCTTCGCCGAGATGGCGCCCGATCAGGCGGCGCAGATCGCGGCCGCGCGGCGGGTGACCAACCCCGGCTGCTATCCGACCGGGGCCATCGCCCTGCTGCGGCCGCTGGTCGACGCCGACATCCTGCCGGCCGACTACCCGGTCACGATCAATGCGGTGTCGGGCTACAGCGGCGGCGGCAAGGGCATGATCGAGGCGCATGACCGCGAAGGTGGCCCCGCCTTCGAGCTCTACGGCCTCAAGCTCGAGCACAAGCACCTGCCCGAGACCCAGCTCTATTCCGGCCTGACGCGGCGGCCGATATTCGTGCCGTCGGTCGGTCATTTCCGGCAGGGCATGCTGGTCTCGGTGCCGCTGCACCTCGACACGCTGAACGGCCGGCCGACCGGCCGCGACCTCGAGGCCTGCCTCGCCGACCGCTACCGCGGCGCAGAACTGGTCGCCGTCGTGCCCGTCGGCGAGGGCAAGGAGATGGTCGACCGGATCGTCCCGGACACGCTCAACGACACCGACCGGCTGGAACTTCGGGTGTTCGCGAGCGAGAAGCACCGCCAGGCGGTGCTCGTCGCCCGGCTCGACAATCTCGGCAAGGGGGCGTCGGGCGCCGCCGTCCAGAACATCGGGCTGATGCTGGGCCGGAGCGCGCTCCGGGCTGCGGCGGAGTAGGCGCCATGAACGACTTCGCTCCGACCCCGGGCGGCATCCTGATCCCGTTCCGCGGCAAGCGCCCGCGGGTCGCGCCCGATGCCTTCATCGCCCCGACCGCGGTGCTGATCGGCGACGTCGAGGTCGGCCCGCAATCCGGCATCTGGTTCGGCTGCGTGCTGCGCGCCGATACCAACACCATCCGGATCGGCGCCCGCAGCAACATCCAGGACGGCACCATCATCCACGTCAATCCGGGCGCGGAGCACGCGACCATCATCGGCGACGACGTCACGGTGGGGCATCTCTGCCTGATTCACGCCGCCCGGCTGGAGAGCGGCGCCTTCGTCGGCATGAAGGCCGCGGTCATCGACGGCGCGGTGGTCGAGGGCGGGGCGATGGTCGCGGCGGGTGCCCTCGTCACGCCCAACAAGCGGGTCCCGTCGGGCGAGATGTGGGCCGGCAGCCCCGCCGCCTTCAAGCGCAAGATCTCGCCGGAGGACTGGAAGGCCTTCGCCCGCACGGCCGAGCGCTACGCCGAATTCGGCCAGGAGTACCGGGCGGAGGGGATCGGCGTCGTCGCGGGCTAGGCAGGGGCCGCGCCGGCCCGCTAAGCTCCCGGTCCATCGACGGACGAGGGGGCTGGAGATGGCGACGGATTTCGGATGGACGCGGCGCGGCGTCCTCGGCGGGGCGGCCGCGCTGGCCGGGACGGCGGCCGCCGGGCGCATCGCCCGGGCGGCGGCCTGCAGCCGGGTGGTGGTCGGGACCTGGGGCGGCGACTATCAGCGGCTGCTGACCGCCAACATCGAGAAGCCGCTGACCGACCCGCAGGGGCTGGAGACGGTGCACGACGTCGGCACTTCGTCGGCGCGCAAGACCAAGCTGCTCGCCGGGCGCGCGTCCCGCCGCGGCGCCATGGATATCGCCTGCCTCAGCGATCTCGACACCTACGAGATGAACGAGGCCGGGGTGTTGGCGCCGATCGACCTGGCGCGGGTGCCGAGCCACGCCAACCTCATCAAGCCGCTGGTGCGCCCCTTTGCCATCGCGCACATCTATTCGGCGAAGGTCATCGTCTACAACCCGACGAAGATCCCGGCCGCGCCGCAGTCCTTCAACGATCTCTGGGACCCGAAATACAAGGGCCGGGTCGGGCTCGTCGACGGTCACTACGCCCAGAACATCGAATCGGCGGCGCTCGTCAACGGCGGCAGCATGTCGAACTACGAGCCCGGCAAGGCCAAGCTGCTCGAACTCAAGACGCTGGTCGAGCCCAAGGTCTACCCCTCGAACGAGGCGCTGGCGGCGGCGCTGAAGAGCGAGGAGGTGTGGATCACGCTGATGTTCAAGGCGCGCGGATTCATGTGGAAGAAGGCCGGCATCCCGGTCGAGTGCGCGACGCCGAAGGAGGGGGCGACGCCCTACATCTCCGACATGGCGGTGGTGAAGAACGCCGAGAACCTGGACTGCGCCTGGCGCTACATGGAGGCGATGCTGCGACCGGAGGCGCAGGTCGGCTTCGCCGACCGCATGGGCTACCTGCCGACGGTGACCAACGCCAAGCTGCCGCCGGACCTGGAGAAGGAGATCGGCTTCTCGGAGGCCGAGATCGCTGCCTTCAACCTGCCGGACTACGGCTACGTCGCGAAGAACGCGGCACCCCTGCTCGAATGGTGGAACAAGAGCTTCAAGGGCTGATGCGGCGGAACCGGGCGACCGGCGCGGGACCCCTCAGTCCCGCGTCGACACCTTGACGTAGCGTCCCGGCGCATCCTCGATCGGCCTCAGTTTGCCCGCGCCCGGAACCCGCGCCTTGACCTGTCCCCCGGCATACTTGGACAGCCACTTGCGCCAGTGCGGCCACCAGGAGCCGGGAACCTCCTCGGCCTGGGCCAGCCATTCGTCGGGCGTCGGCGCCAGGCCGTCGCTCTCCCAGTGGCTGTACTTGTTGCCGGCCGGCGGATTGACGACGCCGGCGATGTGGCCGGACGCGGCGAGGCAAAAGGTGATCGGGCCGGAATAGAGCTTCGTCGCCGCATAGGTCGACTTCCAGGGCGCGATATGGTCCTCGCGGGTCGACAGGATGAAGACCGGCAGGTCGACGCGCCGGAGGTCGATCGGCACGCCGGCGAGCGTGATGCCGCCCGGTTCGACGAGGCGGTTCTGCTGGTACATCTGCCGCAGGTAGAAGCTGTGCATGGCGGCCGGCATCCGCGTCGAATCGCTGTTCCAGTAGAGCAGGTCGAAGGGGAACGGCTCCTTGCCGAGCAGGTAGTTGTTGACCACGAACGACCAGATCAGGTCGTTGGCGCGCAGCATGTTGAAGGTCGTCGCCATGGCCGAGCCGTCGAGATAGCCGCGCTCGTTCATGCGCGCTTCCAGTGCCTGGAGCTGCTCCTCGTCGATGAAGACGCCGAGCTCGCCCGCCTCGGTGAAGTCGACCATGGTGGTGAAGAAGGTGGCCGAGTGGAAGCGCCGGTCCTTCTTGACCGCCATCCACGACAGCGTGGCGGCGAGCAGCGTCCCGCCCAGGCAATAGCCGATGACGTTGACGGACTTCTCGCCCGTCGCCTGCTGGATGGCGTCGAGGGCGGCCAACGGCCCTTCCAGCATGTAGTCCTCGAACGTCTTGGCCGCGAGCCGCTCGTCCGGGTTGACCCAGGAGACGACGAAGACCGTCAGCCCCTGGTCGGTCGCCCATTTCAGGAACGAGTTCTTCTCGCGCAGGTCGAGGATGTAGAACTTGTTGATCCAGGGCGGGATGACCAGCAGCGGCCGCCGATCGACCTTCTCGGTCGTCGGTTCGTACTGGATGAGCTGCATCAGGTCGTTCTCGTAGACGACCTTGCCGGGGGTGACGGCGACGTTGCGGCCGACCTCGAAGGCGGTCTCGTCGGTCATGCGGATTTCGAGCCGGCCGTCGCCGCGCTCCAGGTCCTCCAGCAGGTTCTCCAACCCCTTGACCAGGTTTTCGCCGCGCGAATCGATGGTCGCGCGCAGCACCTCGGGGTTGGTCAGGACGAAGTTGGAGGGCGCCATCGCGTCGACGAACTGGCGCGTGTAGAAGTCGACCTTGCGGGCGGTCTTGTCGTCGAGCCCCTTCACGTCGCGCACCACCGATTGCATCCAGCGCGCGGTCAGGAGGTAGGACTGCTTGATGTAGTCGAAGACGGCGTTCTCGTCCCAGGCGGCGTCCTTGAAGCGGCGATCGCCCTCGGCCGGCGCCACCAGGGGCGGGGCCTCGTCGGCACCCAGCCACTTCTGGGTGGTGCGCTGCCAGAGTTGCAGGTAGTCGGTCCAGAGCTGCATCTGCGCCTGGACCAGCCGGCTCGGGTCGGCCATCAGCCGCGCCGTCATCTCCATGAACGCATGGCCGATGTTCAGGGGATCGGCCATGCCGACCCCGTCGCGGCTGGTGGTCTGGCGCTGCAGGAACTCGGCGACCAGCTTCTGGCTGCGTTCCCCGATGGCGGCGAGCGCGCGCGACATCTCGATCGGATCCGGGACCGTCTTGTCGGCGTCCTTGCCCTCGGCCATTCGCACCTCTCCTCAGCGCACCGTCGTTCCCGCCGCGGCGCCCGGAATGCTAGGGTCGCCACGATAGCCTTGATATAAGGGGCCTGTCTCGCCACGTCGCCCCCCGGCGAACGCAAGGCAACGGGGGGCGGCGGCGGGCCGTTCCGGGGGACGGAAGCGCAAGTACGAGGGATCGTCGAGGATCATGGGCATCACCAGGAAGGCAGGGCCGGTCGTCGCGGCCGGATTGGCGCTGGCGGTCGGCGCCTGCTCGTGGTTCGGGGGCGAGACCCCGCCGCGTCGCCCGGGCGCGGAGACCAAGGAGCCGAACCTCGCCAGCGTGCCGGCCAAGCCCAAGCCGGTCCTGACGGCCGAGCAGCGCAAGGCGCTGACCCAGGAATTGGTCCGGGATCGCGAGAACGCTCGCTATTCGACCCAGGATTTCCGCATCGGCAACGTGCCAGAGGCGGCCCCGCCCCGGCCGGCGCCACCGCGGCCGGCGCGCGCCGCGCGGCCGGCCGGACCC
>NZ_JAYSFE010000029.1:0-41169 GCF_041913585.1 Allostella sp. | reverse complement strand
CCTACGGCCCGACCTTCCCCGACATCACCGTCTCCGACATCGTCGGCGTGCAGCGACGGATGCTGGAGCACCTCGGCGTGCGCCACCTGGTCGCCGTCGCCGGCAATTCCTACGGGGGGTTCCAGGCCTTCCAGTGGGCCGTGAACCACCCCGACTTCATGGACGCGATCGTCCCCGTCGTCACCGCCCCGGCGAGCCCGCGTCGGGCCTATCCCGAACTCCTCGCCCGCATCTCCGCCGATCCCAACTGGAACGGCGGCTGGTACTACGACCGGCCGGGCGGCGTGACGGCGACGATGCGCGAGATCCGCTACGAAACGCTGAAGCGCTACGGCGCCGACGAGGTGCTGGCCGACGAGGGGCTCGACCCGGCGGCACGGGAGGCGCGGATGCGGGCCCAGGCCGAGGCCTGGGCCGACCGCTTCGACGCGCATTCGCTGCTGATCCTGCGCAAGGCGGCCGACCGCTTCGACACGGTGGCGGAGTTCGACCGCATCCGCGCCAAGGTGCTCTACGTCATCGCCAGGACCGACGTGCTGTTCCCGCCCTCGATCGCCCCCGACGTGATGGCGCGCCTGACGGCGGCCGGCGTCGATGCGCAATATTTCGAGATCGACACCGAGTATGGCCACACGGCGAGCGGCGCCGACTGGCGGAAGTGGGAGGCGCCGCTGCGCCGCTTCCTGGCGCCGCTCGTGCCCTGAGCCGGCGCGTTGGCGCCGGGACCGACGCCGCGGCCACCCGACCTGCGCCGGGCCGAGGCCGCCCGACGGGGCGGCCGCCTGGCGGAGGCGGAGGCGATCTACCGCGCGCGCCTCGTCGAGGCGCCCGACGATCCGCGCGCGCTGCACGGCCTCGCCATCGTCGCCCTGCAGACCGGGCATCCGGGACCGGCGGCGGGCCTGCTGCAGCGCGCCGCCGCCCGCGGCGCGACGGCCGACCTGCTGGTCGATCTCGGGCTGGCGCTCGGCCTCGTCGGCGATCGCGCCAGCGCCATCGCCGCGGAACTCCGTGCGGTCGAGCTCGACCCGCGCCACGCCCAGGCGCGCTACAACCTCGCCTGCGACCTCCAGGCCGAGAACCGCCTCGCCGAGGCCATCGCGCAATACCGGCACGCGACCCGGCTGGCGCCCGGCCATGTCGACGCATGGAACAACCTCGCCCAGGCGCTGGTCGCCGCGGGCGAGATCGCCGAGGGCCTGGCCGCCTTCGACCGGGCGGAACGGCTGGCGCCCGCCGACGCCGCGCTCGCCGGCAACCGGCTGCTGGCGCTCCACTACGATCCCGGGCGGAGCCCGGCGGCGATCGCGGCCGAGCATCGGCGCTGGGGCGAGCGGCATGTCCGGCCGGCGCCGCCGCTGCGCCATCTCAATCCGCCCGATCCGGACCGGCCGCTGCGCATCGGCTTCGTCTCGCCCGACTTCTGCCGTCACCCGATCGGCTGGTTCGTGACCGGGCCGCTCGCCCATCGCGACCGCGCCCGGTTCCACGTCACCGCCTATTCCAGTCGGCGCGCCGAGGACGACCTGACGGCCGCCATCCGCGGCCTCGTCGACCGCTGGCGGCCGGTGGCCGGGCTCGACGACGGCGCACTCGCCGCCCAGGTCCGGTCCGACGGCATCGACATCCTGGTCGACCTCGCCGGCCACACCATGGGCAACCGGCTCGGCGCCTTCGCCCGCCGCCCGGCGCCGGTGCAGGCGACCTGGCTCGGCTGGATCGACACCACCGGCCATCCGGCGATCGACTGGTGCATCGCCGACCGGATCGAGGCACCGCCCGGCGAGGAGGACCGCTTCACCGAGCGGGTGATCCGGCTCGAGGGCGGCGCCATGTGCTACGCGCCGCCCGCCGACGCGCCGGCGACGGTAGCGCCGCCGCTGACCCGCGGGGCCGCGCCGACCTTCGGCTGCTTCAACAACCTGTCGAAGGTGAATGCCCGCGTCGTCGCCCTGTGGGCGCGCCTGCTGGCCGCGGTGCCGGCAGCCCGCCTGCTGCTGAAGAGCAAGGCGCTCGGCGATCCGGCGGTCGCCGGGGCGATGGCGGCCCGCTTCGCCGCCCACGGCATCGACGGCGACCGGCTGATCCTGGAAGGGCGGTCGCCGCACGGCGAGATGCTGGCGCGCTACGGCGACGTCGATGTCGCCCTCGACCCCTTCCCCTATTCCGGCGGCCTGACCACGGTCGAGGCGCTGTGGATGGGGGTCCCCGTGGTCACGCTGGCGGGCGACCGCATGGTGGCGCGGCAGACGGCCGGTTTCCTCGACACCCTCGGCCGGACGGAATGGATCGCGCCGTCGGGGGACGCCTATGTCGCGACGGCCGCGGCACTCGTCGCCGACCGCGCGGGCCTGTCGGCCGCGCGCGCCGGGCAGCGGGCGCGGATGGCGGCGACGCCGCTGGTCGACGGCGCCCGCTTCACGCCGATGCTGGAGGCGGCGTTCCGCGCGATGTGGCAGGACTGGTGCCGCCGGCAGGCACCGGGCTGAGCAGAGCCAGAACCGCCTCGGCCAGGTCGTCCGGGTGCCCGGCAACCCGGTCGGCGCCGGCCGCCGCCAGCTCCTCGCCGCCGCCATAGCCCCAGGCGGCGCCCACCGAGGGCAGCCGGTTCTGCTGCGCGCCGGCGATGTCGTGGTGGCGGTCGCCGACCATCACCGCGGTCTCCGGCCGGATCGCCTCCCGGCCCAGGATGTGGGCGATGAGGTCCCCCTTGCGGTCGAGCGCGCCGCCCGGCTCCGAGCCGTAGATGGTGTGGAAGGCGGGGGACAGGCCGAAATGGTCGAGGATGCGCCGGGCGAAGACGGTGCGCTTGGCGGTCGCGACATAGAGCCGGCAGCCGGCGCCGGCGAGCGCCGCCAGCGCCTCGGGAATGCCGCCGTAGACGGAGTTCTGGAAGAGGCCGCCGCGGCCGTAATGCTCGCGATAGAGCGCCACCGCCTCGGTCACCCGGTCGTCGCCGTAGCGCGCCAGCACCTGCGGCATGATCTCCTCGGGCGGCGGGCCGATGACGAAGGTGAGGTCGATGCCGAGGTCGGGCTCGTGCCCCAGCGACCGCAGGGCGGCGTGGTAGCTGGCGACGATGCCGGGTCGCGAATCGGTGAGCGTGCCGTCGAGGTCGAGGAGCACGGTGGGCGTGGGGGCCATGGCGGGGACGTCCGGGTCGGGTGGGCCGGGAAGAGGGCCCCAACCTACCCGGGCGCCCCCGCCCAGGCTATCGCCGGGACCGGCTACAGCAGGAACCAGTCCTGATCGAGCGAGCCGGTGCCGGCGATGGTGACCTTCGCGCCGGCCCCGAGGTCGATTTCCGCGCCGGCGCCCGTGAAGGCGATCGTGCTCGAGAAGATGAAGTCGTTGTAGTCGGCAAAGCCGAAGGCGATGAGGTCGATCTCGTCCTGGGTGCCGTCGAAGTCGCGGATCACGTCCTGGCCGCTGCCGGGGACGAAGACGAACCGGTCGGCGCCGCCCTCGCCGAACAGGACGTCGTTGCCGAGATTGCCGTGGACGACGTCGTTGCCGTCGCCGCCATGGACCGTGTCCGCGCCCTGCCCGGCATGGATCGTGTCGGCGCCGGCGCTGCCGAAGACCGAATCGTCGCCGGCGCCGCCGAACAGCCGGTCGTTGCCGGCGCCGCCGTCGACGAGGTCGCTGCCGAGATCGCCCGTCAGCGTGTCGGCGCCGTCGTCGCCATAGAGGGAGTCGGCGTCCTGGCCGCCGAAGGCGGCATCGTCGCCGGCGCCGCCGCCGATCAGGTCGCTGCCCTGGTTGCCGGCCAGGATGTCGTCGCCGGTGCCACCGAACACGCGGTCGAGACCGTTCTCGCCATAGAGCACGTCAGTGCCGTCGCCGCCGGTCAGGGTGTCGTTGTCGGGGCCGCCCGCGACGAGGTCGTCGCCGGGACCGCCGTCGAGCTCGTCCGCCCCCTCCGAGCCGAACACCGCGTCGTGGCCGTCGCCGGCCTGGATCGTGTCGTTGCCGCCGAGACCGGCCAGCAGGTCGTCGCCGCCCAGGCCGAAGATCCCGTCGGCCTCGCCGGTGCCGAACCGCACGTCCGCATCGTTGGTGAGGATGAAGGTCGCCATGGTCGCCACTCCCGTCGCGATGGTTGCGCGCAACCAACGGTGACGTTCGGAAAAGGTTTCGGACCTTCGCCGGGCCGGCGAACGTTGCTAGGGTCGGGTCCGGCGAAAGCGGGGTGCCCTGCCGTCATGATGCCCTTCCTCGACAACCTGCTATCGAGCCTTCCGGTCTTCCTCGCCCATGTCGGCGTCACCCTGGCGATGCTGGTCGCCGGGATTCTCGCCTACGAGGCGATCACCCCCTATCGCGAGCTGGCCCTGGTGCGCGCCGGCAACAGTGCGGCGGGAATCGCGCTCGGCAGCGCCATTCTCGGTTTGGCGATCCCACTCGCCGCCTGCATGGCGCGGTCGGTCGCGGTCTGGGACATCGTCGTCTGGGGCGTCGCCGCCCTGGTGCTGCAGCTCGCCGCCTTCGCCGTCGTCGCGGTGGCGCTGCGGCGCCTGCCGGATGCGATCGCCAAGGACGAGAAGGGGGCGGCCTGCGTCCTCGCCAGCGTCCAGCTCGCCGTCGCGCTGGTGATCGCGGCCGCCGTCGGCGGCTGAGCCATGGGGCGCCTGTTCCGGCTGCTCCTGATCCTCGGCGTGCTGGGGGCGATCGCGCACGCCACGTTCTTCCAGGAGTCGGAGCCGGGCTTCCCGCCGCCGCGCCGCGGCGTGCCCGACGCCTTCCGCGCGCCGGCGCCGCCGGACGTCTTCCCGCAACGACCGCTGCCGCCGCCCTCGGCCGCCGACCCGCGCGGCATCATCGAGGTGCCGGCGCGCGGCGGCAACGCCCAGGGAACCGCCGCCGTCATCGACAGCCGCGGCGTCTGGCTGACCGCCCGCCACGTGGCGGAAGGCTGCCGCGAGGTGCTGGTCGAAGGCACGGACCGCTGGGTGCGGACCCGGGTGGCGGCCCTCCATCCGCAGACCGACCTCGCCGTACTCGCCACCCGCGGCGCGCCCCCGGCCTTCCAGCTCGCCGACGGCCGCCTCCGGCTCGGGCAGTCCGGCTGGGCGATCGGTTATCCCAAGGGCGTGCCGTCGGTGGTCGAGGGCCAGCTGCTCGGGCGCGCGCGGCTGGGGTTCGCCGGGCGGATGCGCGGCGAGGCCGCGGTGACGGTGTGGACCGAGCGCCGCCGCACCCCGTCCGGCGACGGACCGCTCAGCGGCATCAGCGGCGGTCCGCTGGTCGACGGCGAGGGCCGGATCATCGGCGTCGCCGTGGCGGCGACCGAGCGCCGCGGCCGCTTCTACGCGGCCTCCCCCGAGGGCATGGCGGACATGATCGCGCGGCTGGCGCCGGCCGACCGGCCGGCGGCGGCCGCGCCGCTGGACGTCCGCCTCGACGGCGCGCGGGCCGAGCGCTTCGGTGCCTGGGCGATGGAGGCCCGCATGGTCACCCGTGTCGGCTGCCGCGGCTGAGCCGCGGCTCAGTCCTCGCGGTAGGGGGCGAGCAGCACGCAGACGCCGTTGCCGCGCTCGACCCGGCCCGGCGCACGGCGGCAGAAGAGATAGCCCGAACTGCGGAAATGGGCGACGAGCGGCGGCCGGCCGGGATCGTCGAGGAAGTTCACCTGCCCCGCCGGCTGCCCCTTCTCGACCCAGGTGCCGAGCGGATGGAACGGCTCGAACAGCCCGTCCGCCGGCGCGAAGACATAGCTGTCGGGCCCGGCGATCTGCATGAGCTGGGTCGGGCGGCGCTCCGGCGGCGGATCGGCGGTCAGCACTCCCAGGTGATGCAGCACGTTGCGGACGCCGCGTTCGCATACCGCCAGTCCCTCGAGCGAGACCGCCCCGGCGCTGCCCAGCTCCGAACCGATGACGACGAGGCCGCGGGCGAGCGCGGCCGCCGAGGAGGTGCGCTTCTCGCCCAGCGTGTCCATGACGACGGTGAGCGGCGCGTTGAAGGCGAGCACGGCATCCAGCGTGCGTCGCCGCAGGTCGGCATCGTCCGGCCGCTGCATCATCACCGACGGGATGAGGTCGAGCGAAGAGCCGCCCGAATGCAGGTCCATGAAGACGTCGGCCATCGGGAACAGCACGCTGTCGACATAGTGCGAGATCTGCTCGGTCGGGGTGCCCAGCGGATCGCCCGGGAAGGTCCGGTTCATGTTCTTGCCGTCGGCCGGCGAGACGCGGTTGCCGGCGCGTACCGCCGGCAGGTTGATCGCCGGCACGAAGATCAGGCGGCCGCGGATCGCGCGCGGGTCGAGGTCGCGGATGAGGCGGCCGAGCACGATCGGGCCCTCGTACTCGTCGCCGTGGTTGCCGCCCATCATCAGCACGGTCGGCCCCTCGCCGTTGCGGATGACGGCGACCGGGATCGGCAGCACCCCCCAGGCGTCGGTGTGCGGCGAATAGGGCAGATGGAGGAAGCCGACCTGCCGGCCCTCCCGCTCGTAGTCGATGTCGGTGAAGATGGGAGAAGCGGCCATCGGCGGGGGCTCCGGCTCGGACGGGGGGAGGGGCGGCCGCGGTGCCGGGCCGCCCCCGGCAGGATCAGAACACCGGCAGCTCCGGCATCTTGTAGCCGGCCCACTTCTCGAACAGGCGGCCGAAGTCGCCGTTCAGCTTGTGGAAATAGACGAAGGTGTTGACCCACTGCAGGAAGTCGGCGTCGCCGCGGCGGACGCCGATCGCCCCCGGCGACAGCCGGATGGTGAACTTGAGGTCGAGGTTCTTCTGCGGGTTGCGCTTGGCGATCTCGATCGCCAGCAGGTCGGCGGTGGCGACGATGTCGACCTGGCCCGAGAGCAGCGCCGCGGTGGTCGTGGCGTCGTCCTCGAAGCGGATGATCTGCGAGCCCTCGGGCGCCAGCCGCGTGAAGTCGAGGTCCTGGGTGGTGCCGCGGGTGATGCCGACCTTGTAGCCCTTGGTCGCCGCCATGTCGGGGATCGGCTTGTCCTTGGGTCCGAGCACCACGAGGCTGAGCGCGACGTAGGGGTTCGAGAAGGCGACCGACAGCGCCCGCTGCGGGGTGATGCCGAAGGTGGCGATGACGACGTCGACCTTGTTGGTCAGCAGGAAGGGGATACGGTTGGGACCGGTCAGCGGCACGATCTCGAGCTTGGCGCCGAGATCCTTGGCGAAGAGCTCGGCCACGTCGACGTCGTAGCCAGCCGGCTTCTGGTTGGCGTCGGTCAGCCCGTAGGGCGGAACCCCGAGGTCGATGCCGACCTTGACGGTGCCGCGCTTGACGATGTCGTCGAGCGTCCCGGCCGAGGCCGGCAGCGCGGCCAGCAACGGCAGGAGGAGCGGAAGCAGCAGGCGGGAGAGAAGACGACCCATGACGTGACCTCCAGCAGCAGCGGGCCGGTTCTCCGCCGACCCTCGGATCCTCATCAAGGCACGGCGCGCATCGGGGCGCCGCCGGTGCGGAGCCGCCGTTCGAGGCGGCGGCTCAGCAGCGACAGGGGGAAGCAGAGCGCGAAATAGAGCCCGGCCACCACCAGGAAGACCGTGAAGGGCTGGAAGGTGGCGTTGTTGATGACCTGGCCCGCGCGCGTCAGCTCGACATAGCCGACGATCGAGGCGAGCGAGGTGTTCTTCACCACCTGGACCAGGAAGCCGACGGTGGGCGGCACCGCGATCCGCACCGCCTGCGGCAGGATGACGAGCCAGACCGAGAGGACGAAGCGCAGGCCGAGCGCGCGCGCCGCCTCCCACTGCCCGGCCGGGATCGCCTGGATGCAGCCGCGCCAGATGTCGGCGAGGAAGGCCGCGGCATAGAGGACGAGCGCCGTCGAGGCAGCGACGATCGCCGGCACGTCGAAGCCGAAGATGCCGAAGCCGAAATAGAAGACGAAGAGCTGCATCAGGAGCGGCGTGCCCTGGAAGAGCTGGACGTAGCCCGTCACCAGCCACTGCGCCGGCCGCCACGGCGACACCCGCAGCACGGTGAGCACGAGCCCGAGCAGCCCGCCGCCGACGAAGGCGATGGCCGACAGCATCACCGTCCACTGCATCGCGGTGACGAGGTAGAGGAAGTCGCCGGTGCCGAACTGGCGGATCATCGGCCGCGCTCGAAGACGAGCCAGTGGACGCCGCGGAAGAATCCGCGGAAGGCCAGCGCCAGCGCCAGGTACATGACCATGACCACGGCGTAGATCTCGAAGCTGCGGAAGGTCCGAGACTGCATGAAGTTGGCCGCGAAGGTCAGTTCCTCGGCCGAGATCTGCGAGACCACGCTGGTCGCCAGCATCATCAGCGTGAACTGGCTGGCGAGCGCCGGATAGACGGTGCGCAGCGCCGGGAAGAGGATCAGGAAGCGGAATACCTGCACGCGGGTGAGGCCGAGCGCCCGCCCGGCCTCGACCTGGCCGCGCGGCACCGCCTCGATCCCGGCGCGCACGATCTCGGTGCAGTAGGCGCCGGTGTTGATGGTGAGCGTCAGCAGCGCCGCCGCCCCGGCCGACATGCGGATGCCGAGGCTGGGCAGGCCGAAGAAGATCAGGAAGAGCTGGACCAGGAAGGGGGTGTTGCGGATCGCCTCGACATAGGCGGCGATTGCCCAGGCGAGCCAGCGCGGTCCCTGGGCCCGGCCCCAGCCCCCGAGGATGCCGAGCATCAGCCCGAGGACGATGCCGGCGGCCGACAGCAGGACCGTCAGCCACGCCCCCCACAGGAGCTGGTCGAAGCCGGCGAAGACCGAACCGAACTGGAACTGGTAGGCCAAGGCGGTCGCCTCGTGCCCGAGGGCGGGATGGGAACGCTAACGTCGCGCTTCGCGACGCGTCAATGGCCGCGAGACCGGCAGGCGGGCGTCCCGCGCTCGACGGCCGGCCGGCGATCTGCCAACATCCTGGGCACCCCACACCTCTTCCCGACCCCACTGCCGAGGTATCGATCATGAGGCGCGTTCTGTGCGCGGTGATGGCGCACGAGACCAACACGTTCAGCAAGGACCTGACGACGCTGGACACCTTCAAGCGGCGCGACTTCTATCTCGGCAACCAGATCGCCGAGGTGCGTCGCGGCACCCGCTCCAACTTCGGCGGCAGCTTCGAGGCGGCCGACAAGTTCGGCTGGCAGCTCGTCCATCCGATCATCGCCAACGCCAATCCCTCCGGCACGGTGACGGACGAGGCGTTCGAATATATCTGCGGCCAGATCCTGGACGCGGTCGACCAGGCGGGCGGCGTCGATGCGGCGCTCCTGCACCTGCACGGCGCCATGGTCGTGGACAGCTACCCGGACGCCGAGGGCGAGCTCCTGCGCCGCCTGCGCGCCAAGGTCGGCCCGAAGGTGCCGATCGCCGTCACCCTCGACCTGCACGGCAACATCACGCCGCTGATGGCGGAGAACGCCAACGCCCTCATCGCCTTCAAGACCTACCCGCACATCGACCAGTACGAGCGCGCCTGGCAGGGCGCGGAGATCCTGGAGCGGGCGATGAACGGCGAGATCGAGCCGCGCGTCGTGCTCGCCCGCCGGCGGATGCTGACCGGGCTCGACATGGGCCGCACCCAGGGCGGCCCGATGAAGGAGCTGGTCGAGGAGGGGACGGCGCTCGAGGAGAAGGGCGAGCAGCTCAGCGTCTCCGTCTTCGCGGGCTTCCCCCATGCCGACATCGCCGACGTCGGCCCCAGCGTCGCCATCGCCTACGACGCCCGCAAGCCGGGCGCCGAGGCAGCCGCGCGCGCCACCGCCGAACGCTTCATGGATCGCTGCTGGGAGACGCGCGACTACGCCGCGCTCACCTTCCTCACGCCCGAGCAGGCGGCGAAGAAGGCCAAGGCCGAGGAGCAGGGGGCGAAGGCCCCGCTGGTCATCGCCGACTACACGGACAATCCGGGCGGCGGCGGCTACGGCGACACCACCGCGCTCCTCAAGGCGATGGTCGACGCCGACCTGCAGAACGCCGCCTTCCACGCCATCTGCGATCCCGCGGCGATCGCGGAAGGCATGAAGGCCGGCGTCGGCAGCACCATCACGCTCACCTTCGGCGGCAAGTGGGACCCGACCAAGGGCGGTGGCCCGCTGACCCTCTCCGGCAAGGTCCGCGTGCTGACCGACGGCGAGGTCTGGGCCTACGGGCCGATGGGCGGCGGCGTGCGCCGCGAATACGGGCCCAGCATGGTGTTCCGCGTCGGCGGCATCGACATCGTCTTCATCACCAACAACGGCCAGGCGGTCGACCTCGCCCAGTACACCGCCATGGGCATCGAGCCGACCCGGAAGACGACGCTGGCGGTGAAGTCCATGCACCATTTCCGGGCGGCCTTCCAGCCGATCTCGCGCGAAGTGGTGGTCGTCGATTCGGGCTCGCTGTGCTCGGAGAACTTCAAGACCTTCACCTTCAAGAACGTCCCGCGGCCAATCTGGCCGCTCGACGAGGTGACCGACCCGACGGGGCGCTGAGGCGGACGCTTGGCCCTGACCTGCTTCGGACCGGCGGCGCTGGCGACGGCGCTCGCCGGCTTCGCCGACATGCTCGCCGGACGGCCGACGGCGGCACGGGCCTTCGCCCGCATCGCCGCCAGCGGCCGGTTCGGCGGCCCGGAGGATTCGCCCGAGCGGCGGGCGGGCGCGATCGCGCTCGCCCGCCGCCTCGGCATCCCGACCCTCGACGAGGCGCCGGCCGCGGCCTTCTCCTGGGACGGTGCGGTGCTGCGCACCGACAGCGAGGCCTGGGTGGTCCTGCACGAGATCGCCCACTGGCTGCTCGCCCCGGACGGGCGCCGCCATCGCCGCGACTTCGGCCTCGGCGCCGGGCCGGAGACCGGCCGCAAGCCCGAGGCGGACGGCGACCGCTGCCTCGACGAGCCGGCGCTCGCCGCCGAAGAGGCGGAGGCGTCGCTCCTCGGCATCCTGCTGGAGGCCGAACTCGGGCAGCCGGCGATCCATGCCTTCCTCGAACAGAACTGGCTCGAGGGCTGGCAGCGGCCGTCGTCCGCCGACTATTTCGCGGCCGTGGTCGACCGGCTGCGGGCGCAGGGCCGGATCGATCGCGACGGCCGTCCGGTGCTGTCCCTGGGCGACGCCCGCGCCGCATGAACGGGGCCGCCGCCGGCCTACCGCCGGGGCCGCTGCGGGTCCTGGCGACGGTTCTGCTGCCGTTCGCCGCCGGCTATTTCTGCTCCTACCTGCTGCGCGCGGTGAATGCGGTGGTGGCGCCCGACCTAGTCGCCGCGGTCGGCCTTTCGGCCGGCGACCTCGGGCTCCTGACCGCCGCCTACTTCCTCACCTTCGCCCTCCTCCAGGTGCCGCTCGGCGTCGCCCTCGACCGCTGGGGGCCGCGGCGGGTGCAGGCGGCGCTGCTGGCGATCGCGACCGTCGGCATCCTCCTCTTCGCGCTGGCGGAGACGCGCACGGGCCTGTTCGCCGCCCGCGCCGTCATCGGCTTCGGCATGGCCGGCGGCCTGATGGCGGCGCTCAAGGCGATCACCCTCTGGGTCCCGCGCGAGCGCTGGCCGCTCGTCAACGGCTGCTTCATGGCGATGGGCGGGCTTGGCGCGCTCGCCGCGACGGCGCCCGCCGAGGCGGCCCTCCACTTCGTCGACTGGCGCAGCCTCTTTGTCGGACTGGCGGCGATAACCGCGGGGGCCGCCGCCCTCGTCCTGTTCCTGGTGCCGGAGAAGCCGGCCACGGCGGCTCCGGGCCGGCTCGCCGACCAGTTCGCCGCGGTCGCCCGCATCTACCGCGACCCCTTCTTCTGGCGGATCACGCCGGCCGCCGTCGCCACCCTCGGGATCACCATGGCGATCCAGACCCTGTGGGCCGGTCCCTGGCTGCGCGACGTCGGCGGCCTCGGCCGCGAGGCGGCCGCGGCCTATCTCCTCGCCATCGCCGCCGCCCTGACGGCGGGCTTCGCGCTCTCCGGCGTCGTGACCGACATCCTGGTGCGCCGCGGGGTGGCGCTGACCCGGGTCATGGGCGGGGCGCTCGTCCTGCTCATCGCGGTCCAGGCGCTCATCACCTTCCAGGTCGCCGCCCCGTCGCTGCTGCTCTGGGTGCTGTTCGGCCTGCTGTCGAACGGCGCCATCGTCTTCTTCCCGATCCTCAACCGTCACTTCCCGCCCGAACTGGCCGCGCGCGTCAACACGGCGACCAACCTGCTCAATTTCGGGATCGGCTTCGCCGCGCAGGCGGCGATCGGCTGGATCATCGACCTCTGGCCGGCGACCGACGGGCGCTATCCGCCGGACGCCTATCGCTGGGCCTTCGCCGCCATGCTCGCCGTGCAGGTGCTGGCGCTGCTGTGGTTCCTGGCCCCCGGGACCCCCCCAGTCAGCCGGCCGGGCCGACGACACCGTGCCTGACGAGGACGGCGCGGATCTCCGCCTCGGTCTCCGGGTAGAGATCGCGGTCGATCGCCGTCCGGCGGTCCGGGCGGCCCGCCGCCCGGTGGACGATCCGCGCGGTCCAGCCGGCGAAGTGCAGCACCGTGTCCTCGCCGAGGTTGCGCCCATAGTCGCCCGGCAGCCCGCGATGGGCCGGATCGATCGCGGAGAGCGCGAGCGCCACCATCTCCTTCGTCGCCGGCTTGGGCAGCTTGACCCCGCGCTCGCGCAGCTCCTTCACGAAGAGCCGCTCCAGGCTGTCGCCGAAAATCCCGAACATCGCCGCCCGCTCCCGCTGCCAAGGCGGGCGTTATAGCGCCGCGGGCGGCGTTCCGGAAACCGCGCCCTCGGCATGCAGGGCCGCGATCCGCTCGGGGCCGTAGCCCAGCACTTCGGCCAGCACCCGGTCCGTGTCCTGGCCGAGCAGAGGCGGGGGAAGCGGCGGTACCACCGGCGTGTCGGACAGGCGCAGCGCGCTCGCCACCAGTTCGAGCCGGCCGATCGTCGGATGCTCGACCGCGGCCACCATGCCGCGCGCCCGGACCTCGGGCGCCGAGAGGGCGGTCGGCACGTCGCGGACGATGCCGGCCGGCACCCCCGCCGCCTCCAGGCGCCGGAACCACTCGGCCGTGGTGCCGACGGCGAAGATGACCTCGAGCAGGGGGATCAGCACCTCGCGATGCCGGACCCGGTCGATGTTGCGGACGAACCGCGGATCCTCGGCGAGCTCCGGCCGGTCGAGGACGCGGCGGCAGAGGGCCTGGAACTGCAGGTCGTTGCCGCAGGCGAGCGCCAGCATGCCGTCGGCGGTCGCGAAGATCTGGTAGGGCACGGTCGTCGGATGGGCGTTGCCCCAGCGCCCGGGCGCCTTGCCCGAGACCAGCCAGGCGCTGCCGACATTGACCAGCGCCGCCACCGTCGAATCGAGCAGTGCGGCATCGACGAGCTGGCCGCGGCCGGTGCGGTCCCGGGCGATGAGCGCGGCCAGGATCGCCTGGGTCGCGTCCTTGCCGGTCAGCACGTCGCAGATGGCGACGCCGACCTTCATCGGCTCGCCGTCCGCGGCCCCGGTGATCGCCATCAGGCCGCCCTCCGCCTGGACGACGAAGTCGTAGCCCGGGCGGGCGGCCATCGGGCTGGTGCGGCCATAGGCGGAGATCGAGCAGTAGACGAGGCGCGGATTGATCGCCGACAGCGTCTCCCAGTCGAGCCCGTACTTGGCGAGCGCGCCGGCGCGGTAGTTCTCGACCAGCACGTCCGCCTTCCCGGCGAGCGCCCGCACCACCTCCTGGCCGCCCGGCGTGCGCAGGTCGACGGCGATGCCCTTCTTGTTGCGGTTGACAGCGAGGTAGTAGGCGCTCTCGCCGGCGGCGAACGGCGGCCCCCACTTGCGGGTGTCGTCGCCACCGTCGGGATTCTCGACTTTCCACACCTCGGCGCCGAGGTCGGCCAGGGTCATCGTACACCAGGGGCCGGCCAGGACCCGCGACAGGTCGAGGACGCGGATGCCGGCGAGCGGCGGGGCGTTGGTCATGGCGGATGCCCTCCGGGTCGAGGCGGCTCGATCAGGTGGAGGCCGGGACCGAGATGGGCGCCGCCGTCGATCTGCAGGAGCTGGCCCGTCATCATGGCGGCGGCGGGCGTGGCGAGGAAGGCGGTCAGCTCCGCCACCTCCTCCGGCATCGTCGGGCGGCCGAGCGGGGTCGCCTGGACGAGGCGGTCGAGGATCGCCTGACCCGCCTCGCCGGCAAGGCCCCCGGTCACCACCGTGCCCGGTCCGATGCAGTTGAGGCGGATGCCGGCCGGCGCCCATTCGAGGGCCAGCGTCCGCGTCAGGGCGAGGACGCCGGCGCGCGCGGCGATCGAGTGCGCCATGCCCATCGAGCCGCGATCGACGCCGGACAGCGAGATGCTGACGACGGCGCCGCGGGCGGCGGCGAGGAAGGGATGGGCGGCCCGGGTGATCGCGAACACCGCCGTCAGGTTGAGGTCGAGGACGGCGGCCCAGCCGCGGGCTGAAATCTCGGTCGCCGGCGCGAAGAACTGGCCGCCGGCATTGTTGACGAGGAGGTCGATGCGGCCGCCGGGTTCGGCGGCGGAGCGCACGAAGGCGGCCGCAGCCTCCTGGTCGCGGACATTGACGACGGCATGGCGGAAGCGGCCGCCGGCCGCAGCCGCGAGACGCCCCGTCTCCTCCAGCCGCGCCGCCGTGCGGCCGCAGCCGACGACCTCGGCGCCGAGCGCCGCCAGCCGGAGCGCGATCGCCCGGCCGATGCCGCTGCCCGCACCCGTCACCACGGCGACCCGGCCGGCGAGCGCGCCCGGCGCCAGGACGGCCGTCATCGCTTCACCAGCCGCTTCGCCTTGTGGGTGAACCGGTCGAGGGTCATCGGCGGCAGCACCTCGACGACGGCACGGACCAGCAGCTTCGTGCGGATCGCGTCGGCCAGCCGGTGGCCGATGTCCGGCGGCGCCTCGCCCACCGCCTCGACCTGCAGGCGGATCCCGGTCGGGAACCCGGTCGCCGGATCGCGCACGCTGTCGTCGAGGATGATGCGGTATTCGTCCGCCAGCCCCGGCATCGCCCGCACCACGTCCTCGACCGCCGTCGGGAAGAGATTGACGCCGCGGACGACGATCATGTCGTCGGCGCGGCCGAGCACGCCGCCCGGCAGGCGCGCGTGGGTGCGGCCGCAGGCGCAGGGCCGGCTGTCGCGCACCACCACATCGCCGGTCGCCCAGCGGACCAGCGGAAAGGCCTGCTTGTCGAGATGGGTCAGCACCAGCATGCCCGGCGTGCCGTCCGGCACGGCGGCGCCGGTGTCGGGGTCGATCACCTCGGCAAAGGCGAAATCCTCCATCAGGTGGCCGCCCGCCTGGGCCGCGCAGTCCCAGGCGATCGGCTGGAACTCCAGGCTGCCGTAGCAGTCGTAGACCCTGGCGCCCCACAGGTCCTCGAGCCGGGCGCGGGTCGCGGGCACGCCCGCCCCGGGCTCGCCGCCGACGCCGATGTGGCGCACCTTCGAGGCGCGCAGGTCGCGGCCCATGCGCTGGGCGACCTCGGCCAGATGGGCGGCGAAGGACGGCGTCGCCATGATCGCCGTCGTGCCGTAGGCGAAGAGCGTCTCGATCTGGCGCTCGGTGTCCCCGCTGCCGCCGGGGATGACGGCACAGCCGATGCGCTCGAAGGCCGCCGTCGCGCCGAGCCCGCCGACGAACCAGGGGTAGGAGAAGAGGCACTGGAAGACGTCGCCCTCGCGGGCACCCTGGCTGTAGGTGGCGCGCGCATAGAGATCGGCCCAGCGGGCGAGGTCGTCCGCGGTCCAGGCGTCCGGCGTCGGCCGCGAGGTGGTGCCCGAGGAGAAATGGACGCGCCGGATGGACGCGGGGTCGCAGGCGAGCGCCGTGCCCCAGGGCGGGGCGGCCTCCAGCGCCGCGAGGTAGTCCTGCTTCGTCGTCAGCGGCAGGCGGGCGAGGTCGGACGGCGAGCGGAAGTCGGCGGCGCGGAACCCGGCGGCGGCGAAGCGCGCGCGATACCAGGCGCTCGACGCCTCGACATAGGCGAGCTGGCGCGCCAGCGCGTCGGCCTGGAACGCGGCCAGCCGGTCGCGCGACCACGTCTCGCGCTCGTCCCACTGGTTCGCGGAGAATGCCTTCGTCACGGTCGCAGCCCTCGCACCACGAACTCCACCATCTCGTCGGCGATGGCGTCCTGCGCCGCCGCATCCTCGTGCGGGCGTGGGCGGTACCACACCGTCAGCCAGTTGAGGGACCCGAGGATCGGCTTGATGGCGCGCCGCGGCAGCAACGGCCGGAATTCGCCCGTCCGCACCCCCTCCTCCAGCACGCGGACGAAGAGGCCCTCGTAGGTGTCGCGCATGCGGATGACGCCGTCGAGCGCGGCGCGCTGCCGCTCCGTCACCCGGCCGGCCAGGTGCCGCTCGAGGCCCTGCACCGAGACGCGCTGGAAGGGGAAGCTGGTCATCAGCAGGATCGCATGCGCGCGGACCATCGCCGCGATGCGGGCCGTCGGCGGATCGCTTCCCTCGGCGAGCGGCGTCACCACGTCGAGCATCCGCTGCATCGCGTAGCGATGGATGTCGAGGAAGATGTCGGCCTTGCTGCGGTAGTAGTGGTAGACGCGGCCCTTGGTGGCGCCGAGCCGGTCGGCGATGTCGTCGATGGTGGTGGCGGTGTAGCCGCGCTCGGTGAAGGCGGCGGCGGCGGCGGCCAGGATGGCGTCGCGCCCCTCGACGCGGGCGGCGGGACGGGCGCCGCTCGCGATCTCCGCCGGCGGCTCGGGATCGGCCATGTCAGGCATCCCGGACCGCCTCGGCCTCGGCCTTGATGGCGCGGCCGATGACGAGGCGCTGGATCTCGGAGGTGCCCTCGTAGACCTCGGTGATGCGCTGGTCGCGGTACAGCCGCTCGACCAGGTTCGGCTTGCAGTAGCCCTCGCCGCCCCAGACCTGGACCGCGACGTCGACGGCCCGATGCGCGACCTCGGTCGCGTAGAGCTTCGCCATGGCGCCGAGCGTCGAGATGTTCTCGCCGCGATCGTAGGCGGCGGCCGCCTCGTACATCATCATCCGCGCCGCCGACAGCGTCGTCGCGACGTCGGCGAGCTGGAACGAGATGCCCTGGAAGTCGACGATCGGCTGGCCGAAGGCGACGCGGGCGAGGGACCGGTCGCGGGCGGCGGCATAGGCGGCGAGCGCGATGCCGAGCGACTGCCCGGCGACGACGACGCGGCCGACGTCCAGCGTCTTGAACGCGAGGCGAAGGGCGCGGCCCTCGGTGCCGACGAGGTCCTCCGGCCCGACGACGGTGTCGAGCCTGAGGTTGCTCGTGCGCGTGCCGCGGATGCCCATCTTGTCGGAAAAGTGGTCGACCGCGACGCCCGGCTTCTCCTTGTCGACGACGAAGGCGCTGACGCCGCGCGCGCCGGCCGCCGGGTCGGTGCGGGCGAAGACGACGTAGTAGCGGGAGATGCCGCCGTTGCCGATCCAGTATTTCTCGCCCTTCAGGCGCCAGCCCGCACCCTCGCGCACCGCCGTCGTCGCGAGCGCGGCGGCATCGGAGCCGGACCCTTGCTCGCTGAGTGCGAAGCTGATCGAATTGCCGCGGGCGAGTTCGCCCAGGTACTTCGCCTTCTGCCCGGCCGTGCCTTCGAGCAGGATCGGGAAGGCGCCCAGCTGGTAGGTCGAGATGATGGCCGCGGTCGTGGCGCAACCGGCGGCGACCGCCTCGGCCACCGCCGTCAGCGCCGTCAGCGAGGCGCCGCTGCCGCCGAACTCGCGCGGCAGGAACATGCCGCTGAGGCCGGTCTCGACCAGCACCGGGATCGATTCGTGGGGGTAGCGCTGGTCGCGGTCGATCTCCGCCGCCAGCGGCGCGAAATGGGTCTCGGTCGCCGCCCGGGCGCGCTCCAGCCACGCCGCGGCGGCGGCATCGAGCCGCGGTTCCCAGATCACGCCCATGACCCTGCCTCCCGGTCGCTTGTCTTGCACCTACCGGGTAGTATCATGCCCGCCCCCAGCGGGTACGCGCAATCTCCGGGAGTGTGGGAATGACTTTGGAAGACCGTGGGCCGGGCCCCGACGCCATCTATCGCGAGGAGCTCCTGGCCGGGCGCTTCACCATCCAGACCTGCGCCGACTGCGGGCTCGCCAGCTTCCCGCCCCGCGTCTTCTGCAAGCATTGCGGCTCGGCCGCCCTGACCCGCGCCGAGGCATCGGGCGAGGGCACCGTCTACTCGACCAGCGTCGTCCGCAACCGCCCGGACAAGGGCGGCGACCACAACGTCTCGCTGGTCGACCTCGCGGAGGGTGCGCGGATGCTGACCCGGGTCGAGGGTGCGGCCCCGACCGACGTGCCGATCGGCGCGCGGGTGAAGGCGCGGATCGTGACGGGCGAAGTGCCGCACGTGGTCTTCGATCTGGTGAAGGAGTGACGGCGATGACGCACCACCAACTGCGCGGCGCCAGCGCCGTCGTCGGGGTCGGGCTCGCCGGCTGCGGCGAGGCCCCCGGCCGGACCGCGATGGAACTGATCGGCGCCGCCGCCTGGAACGCCGTCACCGACGCCGGCCTGAAGATGACCGACATCGACGGCGTCTTCGGCGTCTCGGCCGTGCACGGGATGCCGTCCGTCACCATCTCCGAATATCTCGGCATCCGGCCGCGCTATTCCGACGGCAGCATGATCGGCGGCTCGTCCAACGTCGCCCACATCCTGCAGGCGACCATGGCGATCAAGGCCGGCCTGTGCTCGACGGCACTCGTCGTCTACGGCTCGAACCAGAAGAGCGCGTCGGGACGGCTCGTCTCCTCGGCGGCCGAGTTCAATCCCTACGAGCAGCCCTACAAGCCGCGCTTCCCGATCACCGCCTACGCGCTGGCCGCCGCCCGCCACATGCACCAGTTCGGCACGACGCGCCGGCAGCTGGCCGAGGTCGCCGTCGCCGCCCGCGCCTGGGCCAACCTCAATCCCGAGGCCTACATGCACGGGCCGCTGTCGGTGGAGGACGTGCTGAACGCGCGCATGGTCTGCGATCCCTTCGGGCTCTTCGACTGCTGCCTCGTCACCGACGGCGCCGGCGCGCTGGTCGTGGTCGGCCGCGACCGGGCGAAGGACTTCCCGAAGAAGCCGGTCTATTTCCTCGGCGGCGGGATGGCGCACTGGCACCGCTCGATCATGCAGATGCCGGACATCACCGTCAGCGCCGCCTCCGAATCCGGCCCGCGGGCCTTCGAGATGGCCGGCATGGAACCGGCCGACATCGACGTGCTCGAGCTCTACGACGCCTTCACCATCAACACGATCCTCTTCCTCGAGGATCTCGGCTTCTGCCCGAAGGGCGAAGGCGGCCGGTTCGTCGAGGGCGGCCGGATCGCGCCCGGCGGCGCCCTGCCGGTCAACACCAACGGCGGCGGCCTGTCCTGCGTCCATCCCGGCATGTACGGCACCTTCATCCTCGTCGAGGCGGTGCGGCAGCTCCGCGGCGAGGCGGGCGACCGCCAGGTGAAGGAGCCGGAGACGGCGCTGGTGCACGGCAATGGCGGCGTGCTGTCGAGCCAGGTGACCAGCATCTTCGGCACCGAGGCGACGCTCTGACGGCCGGATCGGGGAGGGAACGGACAACCATGACCAGGATGGTGGACGGCAAGGTCGCGCTGGTGACCGGTGCCGGGCGCGGCATCGGCCGCGAGATCGCGATCATGATGGCGAAGCACGGGGCCCGCGTCGTCGTGAACGACGTCGGCGCCTCGGTCGGCGGCGAGGGCACCGACCAGAGTCCCGGCGCGGAGACGGTGGAGGCGATCCGGGCGGCGGGCGGCCAGGCCGTCCTCAACACCGAAAGCGTCACCGACCGGCGCGGCGCCGAGGCGATGGTGCAGACCGCCCTCGACGCCTATGGCCGCATCGACATCGTCGTCAACAATGCGGGCATCCTGCGCGACCGCATCTTCCACCGCATGACCGAGGACGAGTGGGATGCGGTGATCGCCGTCCACCTCAAGGGCAGCTTCAACGTCAGCCGGGCCGCCGCCAACCACTTCAAGGAGCAGGAGTCGGGGGCGTTCGTCCACATGACCTCGACCTCCGGCCTGATCGGCAATTTCGGCCAGGCCAACTATGCCGCCGCCAAGATGGGCATCGCCGGCCTGTCGCGATCGATCGCGCTCGACATGTCGCGCTTCGGCGTGCGCTCGAACTGCATCTCGCCCTTCGCCTGGAGCCGGATGATCGGCGCCATCCCGACCGACACGCCCGAGCAGGCGGCGCGGGTCGAGAAGCTGAAGCAGATGACGCCCGACAAGATCGCGGCGGTCGCCGTCTGGCTCGCGTCGGAGGCGGCCAAGGACGTGACGGGCCAGATCTTCGCGGTGCGCAACAACGAGGTCTTCCTGATGAGCCAGCCGCGGCCGCTCCGCGGCCTCCATCGCGCCGGCGGCTGGACGCCCGAGGCGCTGGCGGAGGAGGTGGGGCCCGCCTTCCGGTCGATGCTGGTGCCGCTCGAACGGTCGGGCGACGTCTTCTGCTGGGACCCGGTGTGAGGGAGGAGGCGAGCGATGGCGATCGACTATGAGCGGCTGATGGCCAAGCCGTTCCCGGAGCGGCGGCACAGCTACACGAAGAAGGACACGATCCTCTACGCGCTCGGCATCGGCCTGGGCGGCGATCCGGTCGACGACGGACAGTTGCAGTTCGTCTACGAGGCGGGGCTGAAGGCCTTTCCGACCATGCCCGTCGTGCTCGGCTATCCCGGCTTCTGGATGCGCGACGACCCCGACTGCGGCATCGACTGGGTGCGGGTCGTCCATGGCGAGCAGCGGCTGACGCTGCATGGCGAGATCCCGGCCGAGGGCACCGTCGTCGGCCGCACGCGCATCACCCACGTCATCGACAAGGGCAAGGACCGCGGCGCGCTGGTGATCCAGCAGCGCACCGTCACCGACGCGGCGACCGGGCGGCTGATCGCGACCATCGACCACACCACCTTCTGCCGCGCCGACGGCGGCTTCGGCGGGCCGAAGATCGAGGCGCCGGTACCGCACCGCCTGCCGGAGCGCGCCCCCGAAGCGCATTGCGACATCGCCACGCTGCCGCAGGCCGCCCTCATCTATCGGCTCGCCGGCGACGACAACCCGCTGCACGCCGACCCCAGGGTCGCCCGCGACGCCGGCTTTCCGCGGCCGATCCTGCACGGGCTCGCGACCTACGGCGTCGCCGCCCACGCCGTGCTGAAGACCTTCTGCGGCATGGATCCATCGCGGCTGCGGAGCTTCGACCTGCGCTTCTCGGCGCCGGTCTATCCGGGCGAGACGGTGCGGACGGAGATGTGGCGCGAGGGCGAGGTCGTCTGGTTTCGGGCCCGGGTGCCCGAGCGCGACGCCGTCGTCCTCAACAACGGCCGGGCCACCATCTCGTGAGGTCCTTCGCCGCGGCGCTGGCCGCCGTCCTGCTGCTGGCCGCCCTGCCGGCCAGCGGCCAGACGCCGGGCGGCGCCGCACCGACCTACAGCGACCGCCCGCCGGGCGAGATCCCGAACGCCGAGGCGATCGACCGGCGCTTCTGGGCACCCGGCCTCGACGAGGGCTACGTCCCGCAGGGAATCACGCTGGCACCCGACGGTGCGGTGCTGGTGAGCGGCTACCGCTCGACCGACCCCAAGGTCGGCGGCGGCCCGGCGCGCATCTGGGCGGTCGATCCCGCGACCGGCGCCGTCCGCGGCACGTTCGACCTGCCGGAAGGGTTCGCCCATGCCGGCGGCATCGCCATGGGTGCCGGCGGCCGGCTCTGGGTCGCCGACACCCGGCTGCTCGGCCGCTTCGACCTCGCCCGGGCGCTCGCCGCAGGCGGCACCGCCACCGCCGAGCGCACCTGGGTGCTCGCCGAGCCGCTGCGCGGCTCGTTCCTGTCGCGGCACGGCGGCCGGCTCTGGATCGGTGGCTGGAATCCGAACGGCGAGGGACGCATGTTCGCCCTCGACGAGGCCACGGTCGAGACTGCCGGGACGCTGGACGAGCGTCACGTCCAGCGCTCCTTCGCGATCCCGTCGCGCGCCCAGGGCGCCGGCTTCGACCGGGCGGGAGCGCTGTGGATCACCCGTTCGTCGAGCCGGATCGGCGAACTCCTGAAGCTCGACCCGGCGGACGGCCGCGTCCTCGCGACCTACCAGACGGCGATCGGCATCGAGGATCTCGGCTTCGATGCGGAAGGACGGCTGTGGTCGGTGTCGGAGGCGGGCAGCCGTCGCTGGCTCGGCTGGGCCGCCTTCTACCCGCTGCTCTTCCGGCTCGATCCGGACAGGCTGCGATAGCGCGGGCTCAGGGCGCGCCGTCGACGCGGTCCGGATTGTCGATCGCCCGCCCCGCCAGCATCCGGTCGATCAGCCCCGAAAGCCTGCCCGAGACGATGGCGACGCTCAGCGAATCGTGCTCGGCATAGCCCGGGATCGGCACCAGCCGCAGGTTGGGCAGTTCCTCCATCCGCCGGGCATAGCGCGTGTCGCCCTGGCTCGCCGCCCCGTAGACGATGGTCGTCGCCGGCAGCCGGTGGCGCGCGCGGTAGAGCGGCCGGAGATCCTGCGCCATGTGCGGCAGAATCTCGTGCAGGCGCCGGATCATCGGCTGCGTCTCGACCTGACGGCGCCGGAGGTTGAGCTTGGTCGGCGGCGAGAAGGCGAGGACGGCCTCGGCGTCGATCTCGAGCGCGTGGCGCATCGCCGCATAGCCGTTGCCCGAGAAGCCGAAGCAGAAGCGCTGCCGGGCGCCCAGCCGGTCGCAGAGGATGCGCAGGTTGCGGGCGGTCGCGGCGAGGTCGCCGCCGAGCCCCGGCAGGCCGCCGACGCCGAAGAGCCGCCGCGGATCGGCGACGTAGATGGCGTGGCAGGGCCGGCGGCGAAGGTAGCTCTGCAGCACGACATGGGCGAACGGCGCCTGCTCGTTGCCGGAGAAGACGACGACCACCTGTTCGGCGCCCGGCTTCTCGATGACGAGCGGACCGCCGTCGCCGGTCGGCACCGACCGGTCCTGGCGGTGGATGTCCGCCAGCACCGTCGCCACCGCGGTCCGGGCCTGATCGCCCGGCGCGAAGCCCAGCCGGGTCGCCTGGCGGCTGGCGGCGATCAGGCGGCGGCCGATCCAGCGCAGCTGCGGCCGGGTCGACATGCGCTCGACCGCCTCCATCGCCTCCATGATCCGGTCCTCGGCGATCAGCCTGCGGACCGCGCGGATCATCTCCTCGTCGGCCGGCGAGAGCGGCAGGCTCGTCCTCGGAGATTCGTCCCTGGAATCGGCCATGGCGCGCGTCACCCGCCGGCGAGCGCGCCGCGCGCCGCCCGCTGCAGGACGTAGACCCGGATGGCGCCCGAGAGCGTGCCCGTCCGCCGGCGGTCGATCTCGGTCACCAGCGAGGCGACGGAGCGGCCGTCGGCCGCCGCGATCGCCCGCAGCCCGTCCCAGAAGGCGGACTCGAGGGAGATGCTGGTGCGGTGGCCGGCGATCACCACCGAATGCTTGCGCAGCGCCGCATCGGCCGGATCGATCACCGCCCCACCCGTCGCTCCCCCGTCAATAGGACGGGATGTCGGCGAAGAAGTCGTTGCCCTTGTCGTCGACGACGACGAAGGCCGGGAAATCGACGACCTCGATGCGCCAGACCGCCTCCATCCCGAGTTCCGGATAGTCGACGACCTCGACCTTCTTGATGCAGTCCTGCGCCAGCCGCGCGCCCGGCCCGCCGATCGAACCGAGATAGAACCCGCCGTGGGTCTTGCAGGCCTCGGTCACCTGGCGCGAGCGGTTGCCCTTGGCCAGCGTCACGAAGCTGCCGCCCTTGGCCATGAAGTCGCCGACGAAGGAATCCATCCGGCCGGCCGTGGTCGGACCGAAGGCGCCCGAGGCGTAGCCCTGGGGCGTCTTGGCCGGCCCGGCGTAGTAGATGATGCGGTCGCGGAAATAGTCCGGCATCGGCTCGCCCCGCTCCAGCCGCTCGCGGACCTTGGCGTGGGCGAGGTCGCGGGCGACGATCATCGGCCCGTTCAGTACCACCCGCGTCTTCACCGGATATTGCGACAGGGTCCGGCGGATCTCCGACATCGGCCGGTTGAGGTCGATCGCGACCACCGGACCGGCGAGCCGGTCCATGTCGACCTCGGGCAGGTACTGCGCCGGGTTCTCCTCGAGCTGCTCGAGGAAGACGCCGTCGGCGGTGATCTTGCCCAGCGCCTGGCGGTCGGCCGAGCAGGAGACGCCGATGCCGATCGGGCACGAGGCGCCGTGACGCGGCAGGCGGATGACGCGGACGTCATGGCAGAAATACTTGCCGCCGAACTGTGCCCCGATGCCGTTCATCTGGGTGAGGGCGTGGATGCGCGCCTCCATCTCGACGTCGCGGAAGGCGCGGCCCTGCTTGTTGCCCTCGGTCGGCAGCCCGTCGAGGTAGCGGGTCGAGGCGAGCTTGACCGTCTTCAGGTTGAGCTCGGCGGAAGTGCCGCCGATCACGACCGCGAGGTGGTAGGGCGGGCAGGCGGCCGTCCCCAGCGTCTTGATCTTCTCGTCGAGGAACTTGAGCAGGAGGTCGGGCTTCAGGATCGAGGGCGTCTGCTGGTAGAGGAAGACCTTGTTGGCCGAGCCGCCGCCCTTGGCGACGAAGAGGAACTTGTAGGCGTCGCCCTCGGTCGCATAGAGGTCGATCTGCGCCGGCAGGTTGTCGCCGGTATTCACCTCCTGGAACATCGAGAGCGGCGCCAGGTTCGAGTAGCGCAGGTTGGTCTCGACATAGGTCCGGCGCACGCCCTCCGACAGGGCGGCCTCGTCGCCGCCGCCGGTCCAGACCTGCTGGCCCTTCTTGCCCATGATGATCGCGGTGCCGGTGTCCTGGCACATCGGCAGCACGCGGCCGGCGGCGATGTTGGCGTTCTTCAGGAGATCGTAGGCGACGAAGCGGTCGTTGGCCGAGGCCTCCGGGTCGTCGAGGATCTTCCGGAGCTGGGCCAGATGGCCCGGCCGCAGCAGGTGGGCGATGTCGGCGAAAGCGGTGCGCGCGAGGAGGGTCAGCGCCTCCGGTTCGACGGTGAGGATCGGCCGCCCGGCGAAGGAGGCACGCCCGACGAAATCACCCGTCAGCTTGCGATAGGGCGTCGTGTCGGACGCCAGCGGGAACATGTCCTGGAAAATGCCGTCGGGCATGGCGCACCTGCAGGGGGAAGCGGAACCGGATGGGTCGCCGAACACCACGGATCGGCGGCCGCGTCAAGTCCGTCGGCTACGCCAGCTCGGCCCGCACCTTCTGGCGCAGCACGTCGATGGCGACCAGCCGCTTCTGGCGCTCGACATGCCAGAAGGTCCAGCCGTTGCAGGCCGGTGCCCCCTGCACCGAGGCGCCGATCTGATGGATCGAGCCCTTGGAATCGGCGGTGATGACGGTCCCGTCCGCCCGCACCTTCGCGGACCAGCGGCGCTGCTGGTCGAAAAGGATCTCGCCGGGCCGCACCAGGCCGCGCTCGACGAGCGAGCCGAAGGGGATGCGCGGCTCGTCGCGGCGGGCGGCGATCTGCACGGCCTCGCCCTCGGCCGGCTCGACGCCGGCGATGCGGGCACGCGCGATCTCGGCATAGTCCGGGTCGCGCTCGATCCCGATCCAGCGCCGGCCGAGGCGCTTGGCGACGGCGCCGGTGGTGCCGGTGCCGAAGAAGGGGTCGAGCACGAGGTCGCCCGGGCGCGAGCCGGCCAGGATGACCCGATGCAGGAGCGCCTCGGGCTTCTGGGTCGGATGCGCCTTGCGGCCGTCGCGCTTCAGGCGCTCGGCGCCGGTGCAGATCGGCAGGGACCAGTCGCTGCGCATCTGCACCCCGTCGTTCAGCGCCTTCATCGCCTCGTAGTTGAAGGTGTAGCGGGCGTCGCGGCGCTTCGACGCCCAGATCATCGTCTCGTGCGCGTTGGTGAAGCGGCGGCCGCGGAAGTTCGGCATCGGGTTGGTCTTGCGCCAGACCACGTCGTTGAGGATCCAGAAGCCCAGATCCTGCATCCGCGCGCCGACGCGGAAGACGTTGTGGTAGCTGCCGATCACCCAGACCGTGCCGTCCTCCTTCAGGGCGCGGTGCACGGCCGTCAGCCAGCCGGTGGTGAAGCGGTCGTAGGCGGCGAAGTCCTGGAACTTGTCCCAGTCGTCGTCGACGCCGTCGACCGCCGAGTTGTCGGGCCGGCGCAGGTCGCCCGAGAGTTGCAGGTTGTAGGGCGGATCGGCGAAGACCATGTCCACCGAGCCCGCTGGCAGGCGATCGATCACCTCGACGCAATCGCCGACGTGAACCGCATCGACTGCGATTCCGGAAGTGTCCCCCATGGCGGGCACCATGACCGTCCCTGTGGACGAGGTCAAATCGGCCGCCTGGAACAACCACTTATCGATTCGGGCGAGTCTCCGGACTCAACATCTGGGAAACCGGCGCGAAACTGTGGCGGTGGTGGCGCGTCACCCCGAATCGGACGATGCCCTCGCGGTGGCCCGGGGTGCCGTAGCCGACGTTGGTCTCCCACCCGTAGCCCGGGTGGCGCAATGCCAGCTTCGCCATCATCGCGTCGCGCAGGACCTTGGCGACGATCGAGGCGGCGGCGATCGACAGCGAGCGGGCGTCGCCGCCGACGACGGTAACGACCCGGCAGCCGAGCGGCGGTGCGCGATCGCCGTCGACCAGGACCGCGTCGGGCGCGACCGGCAGGCGGGCGAAGGCCCGCGCCATCGCCGCGAAGGTGGCGCGCAGCACGTTGTCGCGGTCGATCTCGCGGGTGCTGGCGGCGCCGACGCCGACCCGGGCATGGGTGCGGATCGCCGCCGCCAGCGCCGGACGGCGGGCGGGCGGAACCTTCTTGCTGTCGTCGATCGCGGCCAGCACGTCGGCCGGCAGGGACGCCGGATCGAGGATCACGGCGGCAGCCACCACCGGGCCGGCCCAGGGTCCGCGGCCGACCTCGTCGATCCCGCAGACGATCCCGCCCAGTCCGGTCTCCAGCTCGAAATCCGGCATTGCCGCCGCACCGTCCCGATTGCCGTCGATTCGACACAAGCTGATAGCATTGCTGGGGCGCCAACGGGGACCCATGGAACTCATCCACCAGATCATCTTTGCCGGCGCGCTGATCGTCATCCTCAGCATCCTCGCCGGGCGCCTGTCCTCGCGCTTCGGCGCGCCGATCCTCCTCGTCTTCCTCGGGTTCGGGATGCTGCTCGGCGACGAGGGGCCCGGCCAGATCCAGTTCTCCGACCCCGGCGCGGCCTACTTCTTCGGCAGCATCGCGCTGGCCATCATCCTGTTCGACGGCGGCCTGCGCACGACGCGCGACAGCATGCGGCTCGCCTTCGCGCCCGCGATCTCGCTGGCGACGCTGGGCGTGCTGGTGACGACCGCGATCACGGCCGTCGCCGTCTCCTACGCCATGGACTTCTCGGCCCTGGAGTCCTTCCTCGTCGCCGCCGTCGTCGCCTCCACGGACGCCGCCGCGGTCTTCATGCTGATGCATCTCCGTGGGCTCGACATCAACCGACGGGTGGGCGCCACGCTCGAGGTCGAGTCCGGCATCAACGACCCGATGGCGATCTTCCTCGTCCTCGGCGCCACCACCCTCATCGACAACGACATCGCCCATCCCGACGCGGCGTTCATCGTCCGCTTCGTCTGGGAGATGGGTGCCGGCGCGCTCATCGGCTGGCTCGGCGGGCAGGCACTGGTCCTGCTCATCAACCGCCTGCAGCTCGCGGCCGGCCTCTACCCGATCCTCGCCGTCGCCGGCGCCGTCTTCGTCTTCGGGACGACGCTGGTCCTGCACGCCAGCGGCTTCCTCGCGGTCTTCCTCGTCGGCTACGTGCTGGGCAACCGCCGCCACCGCGGCAACCAGCTCATCGTGCGCTTCTCCGACGCGCTCGGCTGGCTCAGCCAGATTGCGCTCTTCGTCATGCTGGGGCTGTTCGTCACGCCCTCGACGCTGCTGCCCTACGTCTGGCCGGCGATCGGCATCGCGAGCGCGCTGCTGCTGCTCGGCCGCCCGATCGCGGTCTGGATCAGCCTCTGGCCGTTCCGCTTCGAGACGCCGGAGAAACTGTTCATCGCCTGGGTCGGCCTGCGCGGCGCGGTGCCGATCTACCTCGCCATGATCCCGCTGCTGCACGAGGTGCCGCAGGCCCATGCCATCTTCTCGATCGCCTTCGTCGTCGTCATCGTCTCGCTCGTCCTCCAGGGCTGGACGCTGCCGGTCGCCGCCCGCTTGACCGGCGTCGAGGTCCCGCCGGAGACGGCGGGCGACGACCGGCTCGATCTCGATCCCCTGCATCGGCAGTCGCGCGAGCTGGTCGGCTACCGCGTCGCCGAGGGCAGCCCGGCGGTCGGGCTCGCGCCCTCGGAGCTGCATCTGCCGCCCGAGACCTCCGTCGTGACGGTGCTGCGCGACGACCGGGTGCTGCGCCCGGAGGCGGGCGAGCCGCTCGCCCCGGACGACCTCGTCCTCGCCCTCGGCCGTACCGAGTCGCTGTTCCGCCTCGACCGGCTGTTCGCGGCCCAGGTCCGGCCGATCCATCGCGAGGCGGGCGGCCTGCTCGGCGACTTCCCCATCGACCCGACCGCGACGATCGGCGCGATCGTCGACTTCTACGGGCTGCCGGCCGGGATCGAGATCCGCAGCCAGACGGCCGAAGCCTATGTCGCGAACCGGCTCGGCCGGCTCCCCGTCGCCGGCGACGCGGTGCCGCTGGGCGCCGCCGAGCTGGTGGTGCGGGAGACCGGCGCGGGCAGGATCGAGCGGCTCGGCCTTCGCCTCGATCCCGAGGCGGCGCGCTCGCCCGCCATCCGGCTCGGCCGCCGGGTGCGCCGCTTCGCCGGCGGCGCCCGCCGCTCCCTGGCGGCGATCGGCCGACGTCAGCCCAGGCCGTAGCGCCGGTCGGTCGCGCAGAAATACGTGGTCCGACGCCCGCCGGACCGGCGGATCAGCCGGGCTTCGCCGGGCCCGTGCCGGAATTCGAAGCGCAGTTCCTCGCCGCCGGCGACATCGACCCAGGTGAGCGCGACGGACGGGCTGCCCAGCCCCTTCTCGCAGCACTCCCCGCCGCAGCCCCGGCCCGAGCAGCAGCCCCACGACCTGGCCGGGTCGGCGAGACAGGCGTGCAGGGGCACCGGCACGGTGACCGCGACCCGTGGCGACTGCTCGAGCACGCGGACCCGCGCGAAGCGGTCCTCGAAGACCAGCAGCCGGGCGCGTGCGAAGCGCCGCTCCAGCCCGTCGACCAGCGGCGTCATCGGCGTGCCGCGGACGGCGTTGCGGAACTCGGCCGCACCCATCACGAAGCCCACGAGATAGCCGCGGCGCGGGCTGCCCTGGAGCGCTGCCGGTGCGAAGGCCGGGCCGGGGCCGAGCCGCGGGCCGCCGCAGGGCACGAACCCCTTCATCCGGCATTCCGGACAGGCGTCGTCGATCTGCCGCAGCAGATCCGCGCGCCGGTCGGGCGGCAGGATCAGCGCCTGCGCGCCTGCCGGCGCCGCATGGCCCCACAGCAGGGCCGCGAGCAGCAGCAGGGCGAGGGCGCGCGCCGTCACGGCTCGATCGTCGGCTTCTCGGTCGGCTCGGGGATGATGGCGAACTGCCAGAGCGAATGCTGGAAGCCGAAGGGGCCGCGATTGACGAAGGCTTCGATGTGCCGGGCCGCCATCAGCCGGTCGAGATCGGCCCAGATGATCTGGCCCGGCCGCACCGTCTCGCCCTCCTTCTTGCAGTCGAGATCGAGCGTGATCGGCGTGCCGACCGCGACATTGCCGCGGAAGACCCGCTCGATCCGCCCGGCGACGGCACAGATGCCGGGCGTCTTGTCGACGATGCGGACGCTGTCGACGGCGAACTGGATGTGGAACTCCGACTTCAGGCGGGCGTCGCGGAAGACCCGCGGCGGAAATCCCTGGGCCATGGCGGGCAGGATGCCCGCCATGGCGACCAGCAGGACGGCGAGGGCCGCCGCGACGCCCGGACGCGCCGTCACTCGGCCGCCTCCGCCGTCGCCGGCGGACGCCACCGCAACTGCGGCTTGCGCGCGGCCGCGGTCTCGTCGAGCCGCCGCCGCGGGGTGAAGCGCGGCGCCTCGCGGAACCAGGCTGCGGCCCCCTGCTGGCGGGTGCGCTCCGCCAGCGCGCGGATGACCCCGATGAACTGGTCGAGGCTCTCCTTGCTCTCGGTCTCGGTCGGCTCCATGAGCAGCGCGCCGTGGACGACCAGCGGGAAGTACATGGTCATCGGGTGGTAGCCCTCGTCGATCATCGCCTTGGCGAAGTCGAGCGTGGTCACGCCCGTGTCCTTGAGGAAACGGTCGTCGAACAGGGCCTCGTGCATGCACGGGCCCTCGAACGACGGCGTCAGCACGTCCTTCAGGCCGGCCATCAGGTAGTTGGCGTTGAGGACGGCGTCCTCGGCCACCTGCCGCAGCCCGTCGCCGCCATGGCTCATCATGTAGGCGAGCGCGCGGACGAACATGCCCATCTGGCCGTGGAAGCCCTTGAGCCGGCCGATGGTGCCCTGGGTGCCCGAGGCGGCGTCGGCATGCTCGACCAGCCGGAAGCCGTCCGGACCGTGGACGACCCAGGGCAGCGGCGCGTGCGGCGCCAGCGCGTCCGCCAGGACCACCGGGCCCGAGCCGGGCCCGCCGCCGCCGTGCGGCGTCGAGAAGGTCTTGTGCAGGTTGATATGCATGCAGTCGATGCCGAGATCGGCCGGCCGCACGCGCCCGACGATGGCGTTGAAGTTGGCGCCGTCGCAGTAGAAGAAGGCGCCGGCCCGATGCACCGCCTCGGCGATTTCGAGGATCTCGTCCTCGAAGAGGCCGCAGGTGTTGGGATTGGTCAGCATGATGGCGGCGACACCGCCGTCGAGCTTCGCCTTCAGCGCCGCCAGGTCGACGCGGCCGCGGTCGTTGGCCGGGATCGCCTCGACGGCGTAGCCGCAGGCGGCCGCCGTCGCCGGATTGGTGCCGTGCGCCGATTCCGGCACCAGGATGCGCTGGCGCATGTCGCCGCGCGCTTCCAGCGCCGCGCGGATCGTCATGATGCCGCAGAGCTCGCCATGGGCGCCCGCCGCCGGCGACAGGGCGACGGCCGGCATGCCGGTCAGGGCCTTGAGCCAGTGGGCGAGCCGGTCCATCAGTTCGAGCGCGCCCTGGATCGTCGCCCGCGGCTGCAGCGGATGCAGGTCGCCGAAACCCGGCAGCCGCGCCATCCGCTCGTTCAGCCGCGGATTGTGCTTCATCGTGCAGGAGCCGAGCGGATAGAGCCCGCTGTCGATGGCGAAGTTCTTCTGGCTGAGCCGCGTGTAGTGGCGCACCACCTGCGGCTCGGACAGGCCGGGCAGGCCGATCGCCCCCTTGCGGGCGAGGCCGCCGAGGCGATCGCCGGCCGGCGGTTCGGGGAGGTCGACGCCGGTGCGGCCGACCGCCCCCTGCTCGAAGATCAGCGGCTCCTCGATCTGCAGGCCACGGTTGCCGCTCGCCGTCTCGCCGCCGGCGGCACCGCCGCCCTGGAAGCGCGAGAGGGCCTTGCTCCAGTCGCTCATCGAAGGGTCTCCTCGAGCGCCGTCGCCAGCGCTTCGATGTCGGCATCGGTCACGGTCTCGGTGGCGGCCAGGATGAGCAGGTCGTCATGGCCGGGGGCGAAGCGCGAGACCGGCACGCCGGCGATGATCGGGCGTTCCGCCAGCCGGTCGACGACGGCCGCCGCCGGCTTCGCCAGCCGCACCGTGAATTCGTTGAAGAAGCTGTCGTTCAGCACCGTCACGCCCGGCACCTTCGCCAGCCGCTCGGCCAGCTTCACCGCCTTGCCGTGGTTGATGGCGGCGAGCCGGGTCAGCCCGGCCTCCCCCAGCAGCGACAGGTGGATGGTGAAGGCCAGCGTGCAGAGGCCGGAGTTCGTGCAGATGTTGCTGGTCGCCTTCTCGCGGCGGATGTGCTGCTCGCGGGTCGAGAGCGTCAGCACCCAGCCGCGGCGGCCCTCGGCGTCGGTCGTCTGGCCGACGAGCCGGCCCGGCATCTGCCGGACGAAGCGCTCGCGGGTGGCGAAGAGCCCGACATAGGGGCCGCCGAAATTGAGGCCGTTGCCGATCGACTGGCCCTCGGCCGCGACGATGTCGGCGCCCATCTCGCCGGGCGGGGTCAGCGCGCCCAGCGACACCACCTCCGTCACCACGACGACGAGGAGCGCGCCCTTGGCGTGGCACGCCTGGGCCAGCCCGCGCAGGTCGCGCACCCGGCCGAAGAAGTCGGGATACTGGACGACGACGCAGGCGGTCTCGCCGTCGATCGTGCCCGCCAGGTCCTCGGTCCCGTCGGGGTCGAGCGGCAGCGCGTCGGCGCGGAAGCCGACGAAGCGGGCCAGCGTCTCCACCACTTCGCGGTACTGCGGATGCAGCGCGCCCGACAGCACCGAGCGGCGGCGGCCGGTGACGCGGTTGGCCATCGCCACCGCCTCGGCCGTCGCGGTCGCCCCGTCGTAGAGCGAGGCGTTGGCGACCTCCATCCCGGTCAGCAGCGCGACCTGGGTCTGGAACTCGAAGAGATACTGCAGCGTGCCCTGGGTCACCTCCGGCTGGTAGGGCGTGTAGGAGGTGAGGAACTCGCCGCGCTGGATCATGTGGTCGACGGTCGCCGGCACATGGTGCCGATAGGCGCCGCCGCCGAGGAAGAAGGGCACCGCGCCGGCGGCGACGTTCTTCGCCGCCATCGCGGTCAGGGCGCGTTCGACCTCGAGCTCGCCCTGGTGCGGCGGCAGGTCGATGGCGGTCGTCTGGCGGGCCCGCTCCGGCACGTCGCGGAAGAGCGCGTCGACCGACGGCACCCCGATCGCGGCCAGCATCTCCCGGCGGTCCGCCTCCGTCAGGGGCAGGTAGCGCATGTCAGTGCTGCCCGTCCACGAAGGCGGCGTAGGCGGCCTCGTCCATCATGGCGTCGAGCTCGGCCGGGTTCGCCAGCTTCACCTTGAAGAACCAGGCCCCGCCCATCGGCTCGGCATTGACCTTGGCCGGCTCGTCGACGATCGCCTGGTTGATCTCGACGACCTCGCCCGTCACCGGCGAATAGACCTCGCTCGCCGCCTTCACGGACTCGACGACGGCGGCGTCGCCGCCCTTGGTCACCTTCCGGCCGACGGCGGGCAGCTCCACGAACACCACGTCGCCCAACTGGTTCTGGGCGAAATCGGTGATGCCGACGGTGCCGACGTCGCCTTCGACCCGGATCCACTCGTGCTCTTCGGTGAACTTGATGGCGCTCATGGGGCTCCTCATGGCCGGTAGTAGCGGTGCGGAACGAAGGGCATCGGGGCGACGGCGGCCGGCCGCGGCTGGCCGCGGACCACCGCCAGGAGCGGGGTGCCGTCGGCGGCGTGCGCGGTGTCGACATAGCCCATGGCGACCGGCCCGCCGAAGCTGGGACCGAAGCCGCCCGAGGTGATGGTGCCGACGGGGTTGCCGGCGGCGTCGGTCAGGCCGGTGCCCTCGCGTGCCGGCTGGCGGCCCTCGGGCAGGATGCCGACGCGGCGGCGCTTCGTGCCGTTGGCGATCTGGTCGGCGACGACGGCGGCGCCGGGATAGCCGCCCTCGGCGCGCCGGCGCTTGCCGATGACCCAGTTGAGGCCGGCCTCGATCGGGGTCGTGCCGGTGTCGATGTCGTGGCCGTAGAGGCAGAGCCCGGCCTCGAGCCGCAGCGAGTCGCGGGCGCCGAGGCCGATCGGCTTGACCTCCGGTTGGGCGAGCAGGCGGCGGGCGATGCGCTGGCCGTGCTCGGCCGGGATCGCGATCTCGAACCCGTCCTCGCCGGTATAGCCCGAGCGGGTGACGAAGCAGGGAATGCCGTCGACGGCGATCTCGCGCCCGGTCATGAAGCCCTGGCCGGCGACGTCGGGGGCGATGCGCTGCAGCGCCGCGGCGGCGGCCGGGCCCTGGAGGGCCAGGAGCGCGCGGTCGAACTGCGCCTCGATCTTCACCCGGTCGCCGAGCTTGGCCTGGAGATGGGCGAGGTCGTCGTGCTTGCAGCCGGCATTGACGACGACGAAGAGATGGTCGCCGGCATTGGTGACCATCAGGTCGTCGAGGATGCCGGCCTCGTCGTTGGTGAAGAGGGTGTAGCGCTGGCGACCCGGCGCCAAGCCCTTGATGTCGCCCGGCACCAGCGTCTCCAGCGCCGCCGCCGCGTCCGGCCCGGAAAGGCGGATCTGGCCCATGTGCGACACGTCGAAGAGCCCGGCCTGGGCGCGGGTGTGCTGGTGTTCGGCGAGGATGCCGGTCGGATACTGGACCGGCATCGCGTAGCCCGCGAACTCCACCATGCGGCCACCGAGCTCGAGGTGGAGCGCGTGGAGCGGGGTCTCGTGCAATCCTGCTGTGGTCATCGGCCTCGGAACCCGACAGTTTTCCCAGGGCCGGCGCCCATCGGCACCGGCCGCCGCCCCCTCTGTCCCGAGAACCTGAAAGATTCACCGCGCGGCCCCCAGGCCCTCGGCTTACCTCGTCGGTGGGGCGGTCGCCCGCCCGCTTTCCAGAGCGTCCTGCCCCACGCGGTCCTTTTGCCTGAGCGTTTCCGGGGCGGTTGCGCCTTCGGCTCCGGCCATGGCCGCCGCGACCCCTTGGTGCGGCGGCCCGCCGATCTCTCCCGCGCGGGGTGAACCGGACTGTCCCGGAGGCTAGAGCGTGCGGCGGCAAAGTCAATCGCCGTGACGCCCGGACCCCCGCGCCCCTAGCGCTGCCGGTTGTGGGAGAGCTGCTCCTCGGTCAGCGGGAAGCCGACGAAGATCTTGTAGCCGGCGCCGGTGCCGCCGCCGAGCTGGATCACCTGCTCGATCTCGTCGCTGGCCTGCATCCGGGTCACGTTGCCGTCGAACTTGACCGGCGTCGTGAAGGTCTCGCGGGCGAGGATCTGGTTCGCGGCGTCGGCGACCGCGACGAAATAGGTCACCTGGGCCTGGCGCGAGCGGTCGGCGGGGCCGCGCTCGACGACGAGGTTGACCACCGTCTGCATCGTCACCTTGCGCCGGCGATCGTACTCGCAGGTCGCGTCGACGCGCTCGATCGCGGCCGAGAAGACGACGTCCGACAGGTCGCGGCCGGGGCCGGGCCGGAACTCCGTCAGGCGCGACAGGTCGTTGACGACGACCGCCCGCGGGCAGGCCGGGGGAGGCTCGGACGCGCGGAACGGGTTCCAGCTGCTGCCGCAGCCGGCCAGCGCCAGGGCCGCCAGGCCGAGAACGAACGGTGTCGAACGCGAATGTGCCATCAAGCCCTCTCGTGGCTGCCGTCGCAGAAGGGCGCACCCGCCGTCCGCTTGCAGCCGCAGAACCAGACCTCCTCGGTCGCCGTCGCCTCCCACTGCATGGGGGAGATGCCGGTGCCGGAGTGGGAACCGTCGCAGAAGGGCTGCCGCTTCGACAGCCCGCAGGCGCACCAGAAATATTTCCGGCCCGCCTTCACGGTGACGTTGTAGGGCGCGCGCTGTGCCGGCACCGGATCCGTCATCGGCCTTCCTTCCTTTCCGCCGGGATTCCACCGCGAGGCGCCCGTGGCGCCGGCCGGAGCGCCTTTGCAACCGGAGGGCCATGGTCTAAGTTCCGCCGCCCGGACGCCCGAGGCCGCGACTGTAGTCGAGCCGGCGGAGCCGGGACAAGCGCGAGCGGGGCCCGGCGCATCGGCCGTCCCGCCGCCGGTGCAACAGGTTCCAGCGGAGGCGGTTTGGCCGTCTACACCGACGTTCCCGACGAGGAACTGGCCGCCTTCGTCGCCGAGTACGAGCTCGGCGCCGTCACCGCCTTCAAGGGCATCGCCGAGGGCGTCGAGAATTCCAACTTCCTGCTGCGGACCGAGCGCGGCAGCTTCATCCTGACCCTCTACGAGAAGCGCGTCCGCTCCGAGGACCTGCCCTTCTTCCTCGGGCTGATGGAGCATCTGGCGGCCCGCGGCTTCGCCTGCCCGACGCCGGTCAAGGGGCGCGACGGGGTGGCGCTGCGGCGCCTCTGCAACCGCCCGGCGGCGATCGTCACCTTCCTCGACGGCCTGTGGCCGCGGCGCATCCAGCCGCTGCACTGCGCCGGCGTCGGCGATGCGCTGGCGCGCCTGCACCTGGCCGGCGCGGGCTTCGGCATCCGCCGGCCGAACGACCTGTCGGTCGGCGGCTGGCGCCGGCTGCTCGACGCCGCGGCGCCGCGCGCCCACGAGGTCCGGGCCGGGCTCGCCCAGGAACTGCTGGCCGAATTCGCGCGGCTGGAGACGGAATGGCCGAAGGGCCTGCCCGAGGGCGTGATCCATGCCGACCTCTTCCCGGACAACGTCTTCTTCCAGGGCGAGCGGCTGACCGGCGTCATCGACTTCTACTTCGCCTGCGACGATGCCTTCGCCTACGACGTCGCCATCTGCCTCAACGCCTGGTGCTTCGAGGCGGACGGCAGCTTCAACGTCACCAAGGCGCGGGCCCTGCTGACCCGCTACGAGGCGGTGCGGCCGCTGTCCGCCGCGGAATATGCCGCCCTGCCGGTGCTGGCCCGCGGCAGCGCGCTGCGCTTCCTGCTGACCCGCCTCTACGACTGGCTGAACCATCCGCCCGGAGCCTTCGTGAAGCCCAAGGACCCGCTCGAGTACCTGCACAAGCTGCGCTTCCACCAGGGGGTCCGCGATGTCGGTTCCTACGGCCTCGGCTGAGGCGGTCGCCGGCGAGACGGCGGCCGAGGCGGTCGACCTCTTCACCGACGGCGCCTGCAGCGGCAATCCCGGGCCCGGCGGCTGGGGCGTGGTGCTGCGCTGGCGCGACACCGAGAAGGAGCTGGCCGGCGGCGAGCCCGTCACCACCAACAACCGCATGGAGCTGATGGCGGCCATCGCCGGCCTGGAATCCCTGACCCGGCCGATGCAGGTCCGCCTGCACACCGACAGCACCTACCTGCGCGACGGCATCACCAAGTGGATCCACGGCTGGAAGCGCAACGGCTGGAAGACGGCCGACCGCAAGCCGGTGAAGAACGTCGACCTGTGGCAACGGCTGGAGGCGGCCGCCGCCGGCCACCGCGTCGCCTGGCACTGGGTGCGCGGGCACGACGGCCACGCCGAGAACGAGCGCGCCGACGCGCTCGCCCGCGGCGCCATCGCGCGCCGGCGGTAGCCGCGGGGCTACCGCTCGCCGCGCTCGGAGACGATGACGGAGAGGAAGCGGATCGGCAGGCGGCGCAGCTCCTCCGGCCCGTGCGGCGCATCGGCGTCGAAGAGCAGGGAATCGCCGGGGCGCATCAGCCACGCCTTGGCGCCGTGGCGGTAGACGACCTCGCCCTGGAGGATGTGGATGAACTCCTGCCCGGCATGCTGGAACACCGGGAAGACGTCCGACTGTTCGGTCAGCGTGATGAGGTAGGGCTCGACCGCGATGCGCTTGCCGATGCCGTGCCCGAGGAGCTGGTACTGGTGGCCGGCGCGGGTGCCGCGGCGCTCGATGGCGAGCCCCCGGCCGGCCGGCACGAAGACCGCGTCGCGCTGCTCCTCGTAGGAGCGCAGGAAGGCGGTGACCGGCACCGCCAGCGCCTCAGCCAGCCGCTGCAGGGCGGCCAGCGAGGGCGAGGCGCGGCCGTTCTCGATCTTCGACAGCATCCCGACCGAGAGGCCGGCGCGGGCGGCGAGCGCCGCGACGGTGAGCCCGTGGCGCTGCCGCAGCCCGCGGACGGCACGGCCGATCGCCGCCTCCAGCCGCCCTTCCGGCGGCCGATGCGCCGGGTCGGGCGTGCCGGGCGCGGCGGCCGGATGCTTCATGCCGCCAGGTCTTCGATCCTGGGCGAGGCTTCGAGCAACGCCCGGGTGTAGGCATGCTGCGGGCGGTCGAAGATCTCGTCGCGGGTGCCGGTCTCGACCACCAGGCCCTGCTCCATCACCGCGACCCGGTCGGCGATCTGGGCGACCGCCGCGAGGTCGTGGGAGATGAAGAGGCAGGCGAAGCCGTGCTGCGCCTGGAGGCGCTGGAGCAGCGTCAGAACCTGCTGCTGGATCGTCATGTCGAGGGCCGAGACCGGCTCGTCGGCGACGACGAAGGCGGGCCGCCGCACCAGGGCGCGGGCGATGGCGACGCGCTGGCGCTGCCCGCCCGAGAGGGCGTGCGGGTGGCGGTCGGCGAAACCCGCCAGCCCGACCTCCTCCAGCACCTCGGCGACCCGCGCCTCCCGGGCGCGCCGGTCCATGCCCTCGGCGTGGCGCAGCGGCTCGGCCACGATGGGTCCGACCCGCATCCGCGGGTCGAGCGAGGAATAGGGGTCCTGGAAGACGAGCTGGCAGGCGAGCCGGAAGCGCCGCATCGCCGCCGGGTCGCTGGCGGCGATGTCCTGGCCGGCGAAATGGATGCGGCCGGCCCGGGCCGGCACCAGCCCGAGGATGGCGCGCCCCAGCGTCGTCTTGCCGGAGCCGCTGCCACCGACGACGGCCAGCACCTCGCCGGGACGGACATCGAGGCTGACGCCCTTGACCGCATGGACGGGGCGCGGCGCCCGGAACATGCGCCGGCGGCCGGGAAACACCACCTCGAGATCGCGCACGGAGACGATGGGCTTCGCGTCGGGCGGCACCGGCCGCGCCGGGCCGCGGCGCGGCAGCGCGCCGACCAGCGTCTGCGTGTAGGGCTGCTGCGGGCGCAGCAGGATGTCGCGCGAGGGGCCGGCCTCGACCACCCGCCCGCGCTCCATGACGACGGCCCTGGAGGCGTAGCGCCCGACGAGGCCGAGATTGTGGGTGATGAGGATGACGGCGGTGCCGTTGTCGCGCGTCAGCTCGACCATGAGGTCGAGCACCTCGCGCTGGGTCAGGGTGTCGAGCGCCGTCGTCGGCTCGTCGGCCAGCAGCAGCTTCGGCTGCAGCAGCATGACCGCCGCCAGCATGATGCGCTGGCGCATGCCGCCCGAGAATTCGTGCGGGAAGGCCGCGAGGCAGCGGTCGGGGTCGCTGATCTGCACCCGGGCCAGCATCTGCCGGCAGAGCCGCCGCACCTCGTCCTTCGGCAGCCGGCGGTGCAGCTCCAGCCCCTCGGCGAGCTGGGCGCCGATCGACAGCGCCGGGTTGAGCGACACCATCGGCTCCTGGAAGACCATGCCGATGCCGGGACCGCGCATCGCCCGCATCTGGGCCGGGCTCATCGCCGACAGGTCCCTGCCGTCGAAGACGATGCGGCCGCCGCTGCGCCGCACGCCCGGCGGCAGCAGGTCGAGCACCGAGCGCGCCGCCATCGTCTTGCCGCTGCCGGACTCGCCGACCAGCGCCATGATCTCGCCCGGCTGGAGCGAGAAGGAGACCCGGTCGACGACCGTGCGGTCGCCGGCCGCGACCGAGAGGTCGGTGACCGCGAGCAGGGGTCCCTGGCTCATGCCGCCCCCATGCGCGGATCGAGCCGGTCGCGGAGCGCGTCGCCCAGGAGGTTGATGCCGAGCAGCGTCAGCGCGATGCAGAGGCCGGGCGCGATCGACAGCCACGGCGCCTGGTCGAGATAGGGACGGGCGGCGGACAGCATGTTGCCCCAGGTCGGCGCCGGCGGCGGCACGCCGAGGCCGAGGAAGCTGAGCGCGCTTTCGGCCAGCACCACCCAGCCGAACATGCTGGTCGCCAGCACGACGATGGGGGCGACGCAGTTCGGCAGGACGTGGCGGGCCATCGTGTAGATCTCGGAATTGCCGATCACGCGCGAGGCCTCGATATATTCGCGCTCGCGCACCGAGAGCACGGTGGCGCGGACGACGCGGACCACCGACGGCGCGTAGGCGAGGCCGAGCGCCAGGATGATGCCCCACTTGTTCGGCCCGATGACCGCCATCAGCCCGAGCGCCAGCAGGATGCCGGGGAAGGCGAGGAGCGTGTCGTTCACCGCCATCAGGATGCGGTCGAGCCAGCCGCGGAGGAAGCCGGCGAGGACGCCGATGACGATCCCGAGGACGACCGCCGCGACCACGGTCAGCAGCGCCACCGTCGCACTGGTCGCAGCCCCGGCCATCAGGCGGCTGACGACGTCGCGCCCGAACTCGTCGGTGCCGAGCCAGAAGAGGTCGGACGGCGGCTTCAGGCGCGCCCGCAGGTTGATCCGCAGCGGGTCGTAGGGGGTCCAGAAGGCGGCGGCGATGCCGACCGCGGCGAGCAGGCCGATCAGCGTTCCGCCGATGACCGCGTTGGCGCGCACGCGCATCGGCCGCCTCATTCGGCGGCGACCCGCGGGTCGAAGACGGGATAGAGCAGGTCCACGAGCAGGTTGACCAGGACGTACAGGATGGCGATGAAGAGCAGGCAGCCCTGCACGACCGGATAGTCGCGCGCGAAGATGCCGTCGACCAGGAGGCGGCCGAGCCCGGGCAGGGTGAACACGGTCTCGATGACGGCGATGCCGCCCAGCAGGTTGCCGAGGATGAGGCCGATCAGCGTCCAGGTCGGGGCAAAGGCGTTGGGCAGCGCATGCCGCCACAGCACCCGGCCCTCGGGCACCCCCTTGGCGCGCGCATGGGTGATGTATTCCAGGCGCAGCACCTCGATCGTCGCCGCCCGCGCCATGCGGGTGACGACGCCGATCTCGATCAGGGTCAGCGTCGCCACCGGCAGGACGACGTAGGCGAGCGCGCGGCCGAAATCCTCGCCGAACGAGACGTAGCCGACCACCGGCAGCCAGCCGAGCTTGACGCCGAAGAGCAGCAGCATCAGCAGGCCGAGCCAGAAGCTCGGGATCGACAGCAGCATGGTCGCGCCGGCGACGATGAGGAGGTCGCCGAGGCTGTTCTGCTTCCAGGCGGCGACCATCCCGGCCGGGACCGCGATCAGCGTCGCCAGCAGGACCGCCGCCAGCACGATGCTGGCGCTGACCCGGAAGCGGTCGACGATCAGCGGCAGGACCGGCAGGTCGTTGGTGATCGACCGGCCGAGGTCGCCCTGGGCGACGTTGCCGAGCCAATAGAGGAACTGCACCGGGATCGGGCGGTCGAGCCCGAGCTGCTGGCGGAGTTCGGCCAGCGTCTCCTCGGTCGCGGTGTCGCCCAGCATCAGCTGGGCCGGATCGCCCGGGACGAGCCGGAGCAGGACGAAGACGGCGAGCGCGACGAGCAGCGCCGTCGGCACCGTCATCAGCAGCCGGTGGAGGATGTAGCGCAGCACGGGCGCAGCAGCCTTGGGCGGACGGGGAGGGGCGGACGGCCGGACCTGCCGCTAGTGCCGCGTCACCCCCCACAGCCGCGGGGGGGGGGCGGGCCCGCCCCTGGGTCCCAAGCAGACCGGCCCCGCGGCCGCGAGGGGGGCGCCCGCGGAGAGGTCCAGCCTCCG